>CALFUK010000028.1 GCA_937929945.1 uncultured Saprospiraceae bacterium | reverse complement strand
GCAATGGTCTACCAGGCACTCACTGATTATTATCCGGATGGTCTTGGCCATCAAGTGATGCTTCAGTTTCATCATCATCCATGGAATGGTTTGCGTTTTTGGGATCTGATTCAGCCCTTCTTTATGTTCATTGTCGGCGTGGCTATGCCCTTTTCGCTGCGCAGTCGACTCAAGAGAGGAGGTACTTGGACTGAAGCCTTCCGCCACATTCTATTTCGCTGTATGATGTTATTCTTATTCGGGACAGGGCTGCACTGCGTGTATAGTGGTCAGGTCGTTTGGGAATTGTGGAATGTATTGACACAACTGTCGTTTACCATACTGCTCACCTTCTTATTGATGGAGTACTCAGCGAAGAAGCAAATACTAGCCGCGGCGCTGTGCTTAGTGCTAGCTGAGCTATGCTATCGACTGTATGATCCTGTCAGCCCTTTTGTAAAGGATGAAAACTTTGGCTCGTGGGTGGATATGATCTTGATGGCTAAGCTTGACGACGGTGGTGGCTGGGTGACGATCAATTGTCTGTCGACAGCAGCGCATACCATCATCGGTGCAGTGTGCGGTAAGCTGCTCTTACGTGACGAGTCTCACCAGACTAAGCTGAGCTATCTACTCGGTGGCGCAGTGGTGGGCTTAGTGCTGGGATACGGACTGGATAGTGCAGGTGTGACTCCGATCATCAAGCGTATCGCGACGTCTTCCTTTGTCTTAGCAAGTGGCGGATGGGCACTTTTGACATTAGCATTTTTCTATTGGCTCGTGGATATGATGGGCTATCGGAGGTGGACGACTTTCTTTTCTATTGTGGGTACTAATTCTATTTTTATTTACCTGTTCGGAGAGACGATTGGAGTGCAGTGGCTGGGAGGATTTGCCAAGGTTTTTAGCTATAGTCTATTTGGTGCATTGGGCGTAGGGGATGCAGGGCTTGCCGTGATTAATGGATTTATAGTGCTGGGTATCATGTGGTACTTGTGCTATTTCCTGTATCAGAAGAAGATCTTTTTTAAGGTTTGATATGCTCACGTAAAATGAGAAGACCACTAGGCCTCATCATTCTATAATATAATACGCTGCAGTGCTGATGAAATTTCTCAAGAGCGGAATCTTCGAGATCAGGCCTACTTGCTCTCTGGGCTTTACACCGAATTTATGCTCGTAAATCGGATTGAATAAATACAGCCTTTTTTTTGCAATCGTATAATTTTTTTCGCGCACGATTTTTTCAAATCGTTCTATCGTAATGCCCGTCTCTTTAATCTCTGTAAGGCTGTCTATGGTGACGTCAGATTCTTTTCCTATAGATAAGATGGATTTGTACAGGCCCATGGGTAGTAGGTGGTAGTAGGGGAGCCTGGACAGCAGCTTACTCGTACAGATCTGTTGGTGACCGCCGAAGGGCATCTGCCAAGGGGGAAAGCCAAAAAATATTCTGGCACCTGGATTCAGAAAGTGTTTGAGATGAGCCATGAATTTGGCTTGGTCATGTATGTGCTCGATGACGTCTTTGAGCACCACAATATCAAACCTAAAGTCTAAATCAGTCTCATGATCGATGTCATAAATGTCTTTGGCGATGAGCCGTAATCGATCCTCGGCTATGGCGTCTGCCATGAATGCTCTAGCTTTCTCGGCGCGTGATGGGCTCAGCTCTATCCCGACGCACTGATGTCCTTGCTCCAAAAAGGCCTGCAGTACGCCTCCCTCTCCGCAGCCTATCTCTAAGACGCTGGACCCTGGCTCGATCTTACGGTGATCCTCTAAGAATGGTATGATGTGATCCTTGGTGGTCTGATAGGTAAACTTGAAATACCGGCTCTTGTCTTTGTGGTAGTCGTACATGATAAACGAGCTTATGAGTTTGAGTCAGGGTGCATAGCTAAAATACTACATGAAGTGCTTCAGCATGATGATCTCTTGTTTCTCCAATGGTCTAAACCAACCTCTCGGAAGATCCTTCTTCGTCAGGCCTCCATAGTAGATTCTGTCGAGCCGCTCTACGGTGTATTCTAGATGCTCGAAGATCCGCCGAATGATTCTGTTTTTACCAGAGTGCAGCTCTATCATCACCTCCGTCTTAGGCGCACCCTCGACATAATTAATCTTATCCACGGCTGCAGTACCATCATCTAGCTCTATGCCCCGCTGGATCAGATCCAGGTCTGAAGGCAGGACGGACTTATGGAGAATGACGTGGTAGAGCTTTTTGATCCCGTGGCTGGGATGCGAGAGCTTCTTAGCCAGGTCACCATCATTGGTCAGTAGAAGTAGGCCTGTGGAGTTTCTGTCTAATCGGCCGACAGGATAGATCCGCTCTTTTACCTTGTTGCTGATGATGTCCATTACGGTGCGTCGTCCCCGATCATCTGTGACGGTGGTCAGCGTGTTTTTAGGTTTATTCATGAGAATGTAGACCTTGTTTCGCTCCGTCTTAATCTCTTTGCCATTGTGCTCCACTCGGTCGCCCTTCTGAATCTCGTAGGCGGGATTCGTCTCCACTTTACCATTGACAGACACCTCTCCATTTTTGACCAGATCCACCGCTTTTCTTCTGGAGCAAATTCCTGCGTGAGCCACATACTTGTTCAATCTCATTGACATAAGTGCGAAGATAAAGCATCTATCCGAAGATAGGGACATGACATATATATTATAAACCAAAGCGCGGCTGCTATTATTCATCATAAAATCGCATATCTTATCATTTCAGAATCACCTATGCAGTTAACGACGATCTATGCGGCTCTCCTCTGGATGCTCCTACCAGCTCTTCAGACTCAGGCGCAGTCTGTCCATATCAATGAAGTCATGGCTTCTAATTCGCGATACTTGGATGAAGACGGTGATATGCCAGACTGGATCGAGCTGACTCACCAGGGCTCTTCTTCTATATCTCTACAGGACTGGAGCATCACTGATGATCTAGCGGATACCTTGCAGTGGGTCTTCTCTGATATTCAGATCAGGCCAGCAGAGCACCTGCTCATCTGGGCCTCTAATAAGGACAGAGCAGAGCTGACTTATGCTGATGAAATCATTACCGAGGGGTCAGCATGCAGGTATATCATACCGACAGCTGCGACGGATGCTGGCTGGCGAGAGCTGGATTTTGATGACACTGACTGGACCTTGGGTAATACAGGCATTGGTTATGCTGATGGGGATGATACGACGCTGCTTCCATCGGGGACCAGCTCAGTCTTTATCAGGCATAGCTTTATGATCACTGATCCGGATCAGATCAAAGAGATGGTGCTGCACATGGACTATGATGACGCCTTCGTGGCTTATCTTAATGGAAAGGAAATAGCCCGAGCGAATCTGGAAGCGGTGACCATAGCCTATAACACACTGGGGACTACTGATCGCGAGGCCATCATGTATCAGGGTCTGGTGCCAGAACGCTACAGCATCAATGATTTGGACGAGAGCTTGGTCGCGGGTAAAAATACATTGGCTGTACAAGTCCACAATGTTTCCCCAAGTTCTTCGGATATGTCGGCTATAGCATTCTTGACAGCTAAGACGCTCCAATCTGGTGGGACAGATCCTGACCCACTTCTCGGCGTGGTCGATGGACAGCTGCATACTAATTTTAAAATTTCATCTTCTGCAGAAAGCATTTATCTATTTGATGCTCAGCAGCAGCTCATCGACAGCATCAGGATCGAGAGTCTCGCTGCCGATGTATCACTTGGAAGAGACACATTGGGTCAGCTGAGGGTCTATTTCGAGCCCACCCCTGGACGGCCTAATGCAGCATCTCCCTTGGAGGCGATCACCGACACCATCCAATTCTCCTTGGATGCAGATCAGATGAAAAAGCAGCTGATACTCAGCACTGCAGCCACAGCTGATGCGTTCACGATCCGGTATACCACGGACAGCAGTATACCTACCGAGTTATCACGTCAATATACAGGGCCAATCAGTCTGACCAAAAATACTGTGGTCAGGGCACGACTATTCGCTGCAGGCCATCGCCCTACGGAGACTCAGACTAAAGTCTATTTACACGATATTGATCACGACCTGCCCGTCATCTCTTTGGTGACAGCATCTAATAATTTCTATGATATTGATACAGGTATCTATGTCTTCGGCAGAGACTTCGAGCAGGCCTTCCCTCATTTTGGAGCTAACTTTTGGGATGATGTAGAAAAGCCAATCCACGTCAGCTTCATGGATGCTCAGGGTCAGGCTCAATATGAGTTTGATGCTGGAGTGAAAATATTTGGCGGCTGGTCCCGAGCCTTTAATCAGCGATCACTCTCCATCTTTGCAAGAAAGCAGTACGGACTAAGCCGCATCGAATATCCTCTTTTTCGGCATGTCCCGTACCAAAATTTTGAAGCCCTGGTCCTGCGTAACTCTGGTAATGACTGGGCGAGCACGATGTGTAGAGATGGTATGTTGACCGGCCTGATGCGAGACAGTCACGTGGACATTCAGGCGTATCAGCCAGTCGCCACTTACCTCAATGGCACTTATTTTGGCCTCTATAATCTTCGCGAAAAAATCAATGAGCATTCGCTAGCCTCTAAGCACGACCTGGACCCTGATGACATCACCATCTTAGAAAAAGACAGCGAAATCATCAGAGGACAAAATGATGAATACAAGGAACTGATAGAATATGTAAGATCCAATGATCTAAGGCAGGATGTCCACTACAGCTATGTCAGACAGCGGGTGGATATCCAAAACTATATCCAATACCAGCTGACACAAATATTCTTTGACAATACCGATTGGCCAGGCAATAACATCAAATTCTGGAAGCATAAAAAAGGGAAGTGGCGCTGGATATTATTCGACACCGACTTTGGATTTGGTATGTGGGGTGCAGCTAATGTATCCAAGAATACCCTGCGCTTTGCTTTGGAAAGTGCAGGCCCAAGCTGGCCAAATCCGCCATGGTCTACATTCTTATTCCGACGGCTGATGACCAATACAGAATTCAGAAATCAATTCATCAACCAATATGCAGATGAATTAAACTCCCGATTTTTACCGCAAAAAGTGAGAGCTCATATCGACAGCACGAGTCAGTACATTGCGGACGAAATCATGAAGCATCGCTCACGCTGGCCACAATCAGCCAACCGATGGCAGAGCGACATCAATGTCATGAAACAATTCGCAACTCAACGATCCGCTCATGCCAAAAATCATATCAAAGCAGAATTTAATCTGCCTAACTTTTATACCTTGACGGTGAGTCATCCCGACGGGTCCTCGGGTTATGTCAGGGTGAATAGCCTGAGAATCGATCAGACGACCTGGTCGGGGGATTACTTCGCGACGGTACCAATCACGGTGAAGGCGATACCAGCTCCCGGCTATGAGTTCGCTCACTGGCTAGGCGATCTAAGTACCTCTAATCCAGAAGAGACGATGGATGTGAATCGCAGAAAGACGATCACACCTGTCTTTAGAATAGCTACGCAAGAGGCTCTACCAATAGTCATCAATGAGATCAATTACAATTCTTCCAATGATTACAATACCCAAGATTGGGTAGAGCTGTATAATCCACGGGAAGATGTCGTGGACCTATCGGCATGGATGCTGACTGATGGCTCGGATAAGGATCCTTACCTCATTCCAGAAGGCACGACGATCTCAGCTCAGGGATATCTGGTGCTGGCTCACGATCTAAATAAATTCGAGGCTTTGCTACCAGAGCTCAGATCACTGCAAGGTAATTTTCGATTTGGCTTATCAAAAAATGGTGATACGTTAAAGCTTTTTGATCAGCATGGTGAGCTAGAAGATAGTGTCGCCTATTCATCTACATTACCCTGGCCCGAAGAAGCGAATGGCACGGGCTCCACCTTAGAATTAATCGATCCAAGTCTTGATAACAACCTTCCCGAAAGTTGGGCGAGGCTTCACGCTACAGGGAGTCCTGGAAAAAATAATCTGTCTACCAGCACACTGAATATCGCAACTGATCAATATCCGATCGAATTATTCCCTAACCCTTTTAGCTCTATGATTTCCCTAAGCTTCGATCTAAAAACTTCAGAAGACGTGCATTTAGGCCTCTACCACACGAACGGAGTCAACGTAAAAGACCTGCTACATAGAAGGCTTACAGCAGGGAATCATCAGTTAGAGTATGACTTAGAATCTCTTCCAGAAGGCATTTATGTATTACGGTTCATGATTGATGACCTTACATCAGTCTATAAATTAATCAAAGCTCGATAGCTGAGTGTCTATTGGCCAGTCAATATCAAAGAGATACTAGCTTAGAATTTTTTATTCGTTTGCTTTCGCTATCGTTCTCTCTCCACTCATTTTGAATTTAGCCATCATATACATCGAGTTGACTATTTCTGACTTTATGTATTTGGAATTTCTGCAGGCTGATTTTAGTAAGACTATAATTAGCATCTGAAAAGCCAAAGAGGGAGTTAAATTCCTTTATTCGAAAATAATACTTATTAGTGGATTTTGCTTGTACTTATTTTTAGGTAGAATCTCTCTTCTCGAGCCAGGTCGATAATTTTTATTATTGGGGTTGAGAATGCATTCGACTTGGTACTCTATCATTTTTTCAAAAGGAATCAGGAAACTATTGGTCTCGCAGTGCTCTAAGTCAGCTTCCTTCAGTAAATTTAGGACAGTATAGACTGACTCAATCGTACTAAGGCAAATAGATTCTGGTTGCTGCTTAATAATAAATTTAGATTTTATTTTATTGTCAAAGCTTATTCTTTTTAGCTCCTGCAAGTTTTTACTTAGTTTAAGCATTTTACGAGCGCAGGGCCATGTACCATCGAGAATGAAGATGTGTGGATTTTCACCGATAAATGAGTCAATAGCAGAGCTTTTATTGACCGATAGATTAAAACTATTTTTCCCTGGATATAGTAAGAAAGAACAGCTTTTTTCTTTATTCAGTATTTCATTGACGCGTTTATTACTGGTAAAATCAACACCAACAATAATTTCTGAATTTTCAAGTTGGAGCTTAGTCATATGCCCCGTCCCGTTTCTCTCTTTTCTATACTCCTTCGGATGCATAAGAATAATAAAACGGGCATTAGTCTGAATGGAATTAATGTGTTTGCAAATACACGAGCTTGAAGGCCTCATGCATTTGTAACATTTGATTCTTGGTTCTTTCATTTCTACTTATACGGTGAACATCTTTTTTACTTAGCTATACTGATTTGCGCATCTCTCGTCTATACGGATCGCATTTAAATTTGATCCCTAGTAATAGGTATCAGCTTTATCTTAATTAGACATTCTTTGGCTTATCATGTGCATCTGCTTAAAACTGAAGCTCCTAAATGGTTCGAATCATCATTGCGTTACAATGGCTTCTCTTAACAGCAATTTCGTAAAACTAAATATTTTACTCGAGTCAGGTTCATTAATTTAAGTGATTAGCTGATTAGCGTACAGCCATATGTACTCACCATGTAGTAAGTCCGAGCAGCTTTTCTCCTAAGGGACTTAGCTCTGCAGTCTTGTACTTTTTCTTTTCCCATTCTCTTGGATCACCTGGAAAGGCGTACCCTTCTGGAGCGATCCGTTCTTTCCAGGATTTGATTCGCCACTGCCGCAGATTCTCATTGTCATTTTCGGCGGGCATCATGGAGATGTACTGCGCTATGCGGACTTGGTCTGAGTGATTGGGCCTGATGCCGTGAGGCTGACGGCTATCCCAGATGACGAGATCACCAGCTTCGAGACCGACTTTTACGATTTTATCTTTAAGCTGAGAGACATCAGGCTGAAAGCGGTTGCGGTCATCGGGCTGTGTGAGCTTCCACTCATCGTAGTTGCGAAAGAGCCAAGGGATGCACTGAAAGCCACCCATATCTTCATCCATCTGATCAGAGAGGGCGAGTACAGCTTGAACATTTTGCGGACGAGTCTCTGGATCATAGTCCCAATGAATAAAGCCTTTATACTCGTAGCCTTCTCGAATCGGAAAATTGAGATTTGCTCGATCAATGGTGACCCATAGTTCTTCTGTGCCCCAGATATCGACGAAGGCGTCGTACACTTTTTTCATCTGCCGATTATTCCAAAGGTGTTGATGATGATACACTTCTACCATGCCCGTACCTGCCAGCTCTTTCATTTTCATTTCTGCTCTGGCATGTGTATACCAGGTTGACCGGTCATCTTTTTTCTTGTCTTCGAACTCCCAAAGAAAATCAGCAGTGCGTTCGGCCTGAGCTCTTGGGACGGCTTCTTTAATGACGACATAGCCATGATGTCTCCAGAAGGCCCACTGGTCTTCTGTCATTAGGCGCAGGGCTTCTTGGTTTACTCTTTGATTCAGGGACTTGGCGCTGCTCATCGCAGTGGACGGATTTCCAGGGATGTCTTGATGGTTGTTATTAGGGATCATAAGCGCTTCCATTTTTGTAAATCTTTAGTACTCATATTCGACCAGCAACTAACCATGTGATATCTGTCACATGTCATATTAATGGATGTCTGACTTAGCTGCGTAGATCCATAACTGCTGATCTTCTAAAGTAGGAAATCAAAAGAGGAATTCATAATCAGTAATTCGAGTGTCTTTGACCACTTTTAACCAATCATTCGGCTAACTGCAGGACCTCCGTCGTATAGCTTCTGGTGTGACGTAACAATTCGCCATCTTCTATCAGTGATTTTCCATAAGAAGGAATCATCTCCTGAAGGCTGCTGATCCATTCATCTGATTTCATCTGATCTGGGAAACATAGACTCAGCACATCTAACATGATCGATACTGCTGTCGATGCGCCTGGTGATGCACCTAGTAAAGCAGCCATCGTACCGTCAGGTACAGAGACGATCTCCGTCCCAAATTTTAGGACGCCACCTTCTTCTTTATCTTTTTTAATAATCTGGACCCGCTGCCCAGCGACTAATAATTCCCAATCTTCCATGACAGCTTCGGGGTAGTACACTTGCAGCATGGCGAATCGCTCTTCGGGGGATTGCATCACCTGTTCGATCAGGTACTTGGTCAGTCCAATGTTATGAATGCCGGCAGAGAGCATAGGCCAGATGTTGTGCATCTCTATGGATAGAGGTAGATCTAGGAGGGAGCCATTCTTCAAGAATTTAGTCGAGAAGCCCGCATAGGGACCGAAGAGCAGGCTGCGCTCTCCGTTCATCATCCTGGTATCCAGGTGAGGGACTGACATGGGAGGATTGCCCGTCGCAGCTTTCCCATAGACTTTAGCTTCGTGACGATTGATTACATCTGGATTCGTGCAGCGTAGCCACTGTCCTGATACGGGAAATCCGCCATAGCCCTTAGCTTCATCTATGTCAGCCATCTCTAAAAGCTTGAGCGCGCCACCTCCTGCACCGTTGAAGAGAAAGTCAGCGATAACGGTATTTTGATAGCCGCGACTGAGGTCCATTGCTTCGATCATCCAGCCCTCCTTTACCCTAGTGATCGATCTCACTTCATGTCCCAGGTGCAGCTCCACATTATCTTGGGACGCTAAGTAGCTGATCATTCCACGGGTGATTTCACCGAAATTCACATCGGTACCAATCGCCATTCTGGTGGTCGCGAGTGTATCAGACGCTGGTCGACCCTCCATCAATAAGGGGATGAAGTCCTTAATGGTCGCATGATCATCTTCGTAGAACATATCGGCAAACATCGGATAGGACTGCATGGCTGCGTATCGCTTCTGCAGGAAGGCGACATTCTCTTCACCCATCACGAAGCTCATATGGTCGATATCATTGATGAAAGGTTTCTCTGGCGTGAGCCTGCCTGTCTTCACCAGGTAGGCCCACAGCTGCTTTGATACTTCGAATGCCTCTCCAATCTTCAGTGCCTTAGTGATGTCTACGGATCCATCTTCACGTAGCGGCGTGTAGTTCAGCTCACAGAATGCGGAGTGGCCGGTGCCAGCATTATTCCAGGCATCAGAGCTTTCGGCACCCACTCTGTCCAGCCGTTCGTAGATCTGAATCTGTGCATCAGGAAAGAGGCGGTGTATGAAGATACCCAGGGTAGCACTCATGATTCCCGCGCCGATAAGCACGATTCTCTGAAGATTAGTATGGTCTGACATTTGATTCATTATTTGACCTAAGATAGCCATCTTTGTCTGTTTTGGGCTCATCTGACGGCACGAAGATTAAGACGACACATGTAGAAGATCTTAATATTAACCGCAGAAGTATTTTGATATCAGCGGTTTATAGCTATTTTTGTCATTCCTAGCAGCCGCTTTACGATGAATGCCCGAATTCAAAAACAACTAAGTATGCTGACTGGAAAAAATCAAATTCTAGCGTTGGCGTAATAAAAGATAATTTTTGAATAGCTATGTTACTTAGTTATGTACAGCGAATTCATCAAGATATTCGAGGTATTATTAGCGATTACTGTGCTGAATATGCTGATAGACATTTTGATAGCAACTAAACATAATGATCGAAAGATTTACTACAGATGAACTACAGATTAGAGAAGGGCCTAAACAATTATCGAGGAGGAAACTGTTATTAGGCGGGAATGATATGTACCACAAGTAATGTGTGAATAGTGTAAGCTGAATAACTGAGTGTCAGTAAGATTTATTTTTTATGCAATCATTTCACAGGCAAATTGATTTTTTTAAGGTATAAAACTTTAGTGTAGATTAACTCGCTTTTACCGTATCTTATGTCTAACTCTCATGTCTTATTTGTTAATTTATTTTTGTTCTGCTTATTAGCGGTGGGTCCTCCTCATGCAATAGGTCAAGATAGTTTGGATTTACAGAGAGATAGTCTGTTGGCACTATTAGAGCAAGCACCGCCATCATCTGAAACAACAGTCGATATATATAATGAGATCAGCAGTCTGGACATGCAGGATACGGTACAGCTTAAGAAATATGCATCCGAAGCCTATGACTTAGCAAATAGGATTAATTATGTAAAGGGCCAGCTAACGAGTATTACAAATCAGGTTGAAATGTATTATCAGCTTGAGCTCTTTGAAGAATGCAGCAGCCAGTTATCTAATGGCCTTACCTTATTAGAGCAAAACCCCAGTTATGATTCTACGTCCATACGAGTATTGCATTCAAATTTATTGAAGTATAAGGGTTATTTAAAAATTAAAGATAAAGAGTACTATGAGGCAATAGAGCTCTTCAATAAGGCTCAAGATTTACTAAATGAATCAGATTTTGATGAAATTGGGACTTTACTTCTACCCTCTGCCTATGTCTTTACTGAAGTAGGAGATTATGCTTTAGCAATTAATATGCTAAGTCAAGCTAAACCCTATTTCGAGAAGGCAGACGATTTTTATTATCTAATTATTTCATATAATAATACTGGTGATAATTATATTAAAACCAAAGAATATCAGAAGGCATTAGACGAGTTTGAGATGGCCTTAGCATTAGTGGAGAAGCATAAGAGCGAATATATTTTAGGTACGGTATTTTATAGTAAAGCTTACTGTCAAATGGAGCTGGGTCATCTTGATGATGCGATGATTAATTTTGAAAGAGCACTTGAAATTTATGAAGAAGAAGGTAACATAAACTATGCAGCCTACTGTCGATTGTTCATTGCGAGAATCAAATTTATAAAGACAAAAGATAGTGGCCTATTATCAGAGTATCAATATGCTTCGGACATAGGAAAGCTAAATGATGATATTGAGCTTCAGCAGCACAGCGCTAGTGCTATGGCTGAAGCTCATACCATACTGGGACAATATAAAGAAGCTAACACAGACCTTATCATTGCCAATCAATTAAAGGATAGTATTACAGACAAAGAGTTACTCTTACAGCTGAGGAGCCTTAACGAAAAACACCGCTTTGAATCAGAGAAAGAAAAGTTAGAAATCAAAAAATCTAAGGAGGTCCTCTCTAATAAGGTAGCCTACCGAAATAAAATCATTGGATTACTGATGGGATTAATGTTCATAGTCATCGTCAGTGGTCTATTGATCTATAAATCCTATGTAACTGTATCTGCAGCAAAACAAAAACTTATAGCCAATAATACTGCACTGCAAAGGACAGAGGCTCGCCTGTCTGAAAGTAATAAAGAAATGCAAAAATACATTGACCTCAATGTCGAGCTCGAACAATTTGCATATATCGCGTCACATGACATCAAGGCTCCACTCAGAACCATACAGAGCTTTACGAATATAATCAAGAAGAAATATTATGCCGAAGCAGAAGATAACTTTAAAGTCTATTTCGATTTTATTCAAAAAGGCACCAATAGCTTAAATCGTTTAATTGATGACCTCTTAGAATATTCTAAATCGAGTACAAAAAAATTGAATATCGAACAGTTTCAGTTCAGAGATTTATTGGACGAGGTGATAGAGTTATTGGATTTTAGTTTGACGCAAGTCAATGGTAAAATAGAGATTATCAATTGTGATTTTCAGATCAATGCAGACCAAATCAAACTGAAGCAAATTCTGCAAAACTTGCTGAGTAATGCTTTAAAATTTATAGATGAGAGTCGCTTACCAAGAGTCGTGGTAGAAGCGACACATGATACAGATCATACGATCATCACGATAAAGGACAATGGCATAGGTGTGGAGGAAAAGAATTTTGAAGAGATCTTCGAAAAATTTGCGCAGCTCAATAGTAAGAGCAAATATGATGGCACAGGCTTAGGCTTGGCTATTTGTGCTAAATACGTGAAAGAGCATAATGGTGAGATATACATGAGTAGGAACACTGACCACGGCGTGACAGTCACATTCACCGTCAGTAAGCATTTAGCTTCAAGCTAAAGTATAAAGTCACATAATGAATATAACAGCCCATTCATATGGGGGAGCTTAGATTTTTATCATATACATTTTCTCAATACCCCCGCATAGGTATAGTTTTAATGCAGCAGGTATGTTAATTTAATATCCACCACTTATTCTGTACCCAGCTACACCTCTGCCGGCTACTTATTTTTTCAGTCCTGGATCACGATTTAAAAATTCATCATACAGCAGCGTGTGTCGACTTTCTAAGGGCACCTTGCGTCCACTGATAAAGAGGTGGTAGATGTCCGTCTTGGTCTCAAATGGGTCACCATCACTTACAAAGAGGTTGGCGATTTTACCTTCGTCGAGGCTGCCCAGCTGACCTGCTACGCCAAAAACTTCAGCTGCTGATAGGGTCACTGAGCGGAGTGCCGCCTCTGTACCCATGCCATACGCAGCGGCAAATCCTGCATTGTATGGTAAGTTTCTGACGTTCTCGTATGAGCTGGTGCGCAGGACGACTTTGACGCCAGCTTTATGCAGTAGTCCGGGATTGGTATACGCGGCATCGTATTTATCTGACTGCCTACCAGGGATGCTGAGGACAGGCCCTACGATGACTGGAAGATCAGCCTTAGCAATGTCGGCCGCGACTCGATATCCCTCTGACACACCTGTTAGTATGGCATTAACTTCGTTTTTCTCGATCCACTTTAGAGCTGCTTTAATGTCAGCTTCTTTATTCACCTCGACTAGTAGATGGCGGGTACCATTAGCCACTTGTAGCATTGCGTCCATGGATGGATTATATCCAGCGAGCGCTTTTTTGTCAGAGCTGGCAGCGGCATTGATCTTGGCGTAGAGTTTTACTTTTTTCCAAGTATCGTCTAGCGTTTTCATAGCCTTTTCTGCTTCCTTTTTGATGTCTTCTGCTGATCGGCGGTCCCACCAGCCACGCTTACCAGTAGCTGGAAAATTGAGCACAGCTCCTTTGAATCCCGCGTACATCTGATCAGGGGTGTAGCCTACTAAGTTGATCAATGAAGCGGTACCAGGAAAGCTGCCTCCAGAAGGTACGACTAGCGCAGAAGTGATCCCATTCACTCTTGTAACGGGTATGCTGACAGCGTTGGGATTGACCGCCGTGAGGGCTTCCATATGAGGTATAAAGTCCCCGATCTCGTTATGATCAGAGGTCAGGCTGACACTTCCGACTTCTTGCAGGCCTAGCTTGGTACCCCCATCGATCATGCCTGGATAGACATATTTACCAGCGCAGTCTATTTCTATCGCACCAGCAGGTAGAGGGATGCTTTCTCCGATGGACTTTATTTTGCCATCAGCCACTAGTAGATCTCCAGTGATGGTCCCATTCGATACGGTGACCAGTGTACCGCCTCTCAGTAGAAAGCTGCCAGTCTCGGTCTTAGCGATCTGCTGTGCTGAGGCCAGCTGGCTCGTTATAAGTATAGCAGCGATGATGTATGATATGATAATCTTCATTTTCTTAAATTTTTGTTTGAATGCCAGACCGTAATTAACTCCGTTCTATCATTTATTTACGAGTTGTCGTCATTCACGTTAGTAATTTCTTCTAATGTTGGTGCATGAATAACTCTTCAAAGACGCCTTCCATACAGCGGTGATGATCGTGCGCATCTAATTCGTAAAAGGCTGGCATCTCTTCTTCTGGATCAATGTCTAATCTCATGTCGATAGGATCGGCCTGGATATCAAACCTAACTGTACCATCTACAATAGTCATCTGTGGAATAGCGTAAATGGATAAAGGGTGTGCACTGAATATTGCCACATCTCCATCTTTCCCTACTTCTAAGGATCCGACTCGATCATCGATGCCGAGCTGCTTAGCAGGATTTATGGTGATGAGCTTTAGAGCTTCATTGTCAGTCAGATCTCCATATTTTTGAGACTTGCCTGCTTCGTGATATAAGTGTCTGATCAGCTCTCCAGAATCAGAGTTAATGGAGGTCACGACATTATTTTTAGTCAGGATGGCTGCATTATAGGCCGTGGAGTAATAGACCTCAAACTTATAGGCCCACCAGTCAGCGAATACGGAGGCACTGGCACCAAATGCCGCTAACTCTGGCGCTACTTTGAAGCCCTCATTCACATGCTGGAAGCAGATTTGATTCACACCATAGTCTTCTAATACGTCCATGAGCATCAGAATCTCATCAGCTCTGTACGAGTGGCAGTGGATGATGATCTCACCACTCAGGATGTCTGCCACAGCTTCTTTTCTGACATCATAGGCGGGAGCTACCTGCTTCTTACCTGCATTGTAGTCTTTCCAAGCTGATGCATATTCTTGAGCCTCTGCGAAGGCCTTGCGGAAGACCTGCTCGATGCCCATTCTGGTTTTGGGCTGGATGCCCTGACCTTCTCCATGCACCCGCATAGGATTCTCTCCCAAGGCAAATTTGATGGTTCTTGGAGCACCTTCCATTTTCAGTGCTTCTGGATCCTCCTCACCGTAGCGGTGCTTGATGGTCTCACATTGGCCGCCGATCGCATTAGCAGATCCGTGCATAGCGTGTGACGTGGTGACACCTCCTGCCAGTGCTCGGTAGATTGATACAGCGTATGGATTGATCACGTCGCCCACACGCACCTCCGCGGTGACTGGAGCTGTGGATTCATTCACCACATCGATGCCGATGTGGGAGTGCGCATCGATGATGCCTGGCATGACATACATCCCTTCGGCATCTACGACTCTGACCTCATCACCAGCACTGAGGCCTTCTCCGATGGATTTGATTCTACCATTCTGGATGAGTACATCTGTATTCTCTTTCACCCCATCTGTGATGGTGATCACTGTACCGTTTTTAATCAGTACGTCTTGCGCCATCATCCACTGGCTGACCAGTAGTAAGAGGATGGCTGTATATAGTTTATGATTCATCATGCTGTTATTCATTAGGAGTTGATGTTTTTGATCCAGTGATGGGGGCTGTCATCATGCCGCCAGCGATACTTACTGTGCCTTCGAATTCGTCGTCTGTGATATCTATTGACATGCTGATCGGCATGGTCTGCCCATCGATGTCAGTGGTGAAGGCAAAGCTTACATTATTACCATCTACCTCTACCTCACTGATTTCTATCATGTCAGAGTCCGTATCAGTGGTGATTTCTGCTGTGTAAGAATCATCAGCCCCAATGAGCTTAAGCTTACCTTCTACGGGGCTGTCGCCAGGTACATCTACGACGTAGCTCCATGTGCCTGCTATTTCACCAGTCGCTTCTCCTTCACCCTTTTTCTTTTCTTTCTTCTTAACTTCCATCTCATGCTTATGGCCATCCACGAAGACGTACTTAATGTTCACTTTTTCCTTAAAGTAGCTGGTGTCTGCGACAATGATATTTGCCATTTTACCCTTTTCTAAGGTACCAGCCATAGAGCTAATGCCTAAGATCTTAGCCGGATTAGTGGTCAGGGCAGCTAGGGCGGCATCTTCAGAAAGCCCCGCTTCGACCATTGCCATGAGGTTTTTCTTGATGTCAGCGGTCTTGACCTTGGTCAGCGAAAATCCAAAAGGGATCGCCGCTTTTTCGAATGCTGCTGCTTGGCCGACATAATCCGCCTGAGAGCTTTTGATTCTCTTTTTTAAGGCTTTTTTCTCTTCTGTCAGCTCTTCTTTCTTTTCTTCAGGCTTCTTTTTATCCTCATCACCTACATCCTCCTTTTCGCCCTTTTCTTCTTTTGCATCATCGCCTTTTTTCTTGTCTTTCTTCTTATCCTTCTTGGTGGCTCCTTTAGGCAGATTCATGCCTAGGATCGCTGTGGTGCCGCTGGACTTCAGCCTGGGGATGAGCTTCCAGCCTTGCTCTATATCCATGGCTACCATTTTGAATCCCAGCTCTTTCTGCAGCTGCATCGCTCGGTGTAGATCCATCTGCTTCGGACCGGAGAAGAATACAGGCACCTCCTGATTGACTACAGGATAGAGTGATTTAATCTCTTGACTAAATGAAGGCCGCTTCATACCACTGGGGGCCATTTTGTACTTTTTCTCATGATCCTTCGCCAGGTCAGCCTGTCTGTAGAGCTGTCTCCACTTTGCCAGGACGCCGATGGTGGTGCCTGGATATATTCTGGGTGCGCTTTTGAGGGATCCCGCGAGGGATACATCTTCTCTGAGGATCATATCGTCTGCGCTTTCGCCATCCAGTAAGATGATGGAGCCTCTGCCCGCCATCATTCTGCCCTTGGGTAGCGTGTGAGATATGGTGAAGCCCTGCTTGCGCAGTGCAGCGATAGAGCCGTCATTATGCTTCAGCGTCTCTCGGATGCTTTTTTGAGGAGTGATGCCAGCGACATCATTTGGAGGATCACTGACTTTGACCCCTTCTGGCCGGCCTTGACGTTTCTCTTCTTTCGACGGAATGCCTGCATGAGATGCGGCAGCAATGAAACCTGCGTAGACGAACATGCTATCACCAGCGATCACCTCTGCATCAATGGGGATAGTGACACTCTTACCGACCTGATGGATCAGTCCGTCCTTGATAACTATGGTGCCACCTTCTATGATTTGTCCGGGCTTGACTATGATGTTAGCATTCGTGATGGCGAAAGTAGAGGTCACGTCTGGCACATCGTCTTGGCCCCAAGATTGGCTCAAGGCAGACAGGAGCAGCAGTAATAGTAATGATAGATGTTTTACCATGAATAGTCTTTTGCTGAAAGGTAAGGATTTCATGCACTATATCGTATGTGCATTAACAAATAATGTTGTGTGAAGACACTCCAACCAAGCCCATGATTCCGGCTGTAAATTCTAAGAGATCGCGGTAGTTGCCAAATGCATTTTCCAATAGGATATCGTAGAATGCGCCAAAGGCATACCCTTCGTCTGAGAAAGTTGAAAATTTAGAGATTACTAAAATTTCACTCAGCGCAAAAGCGATGCGCTCCCGCAGCACGTCAAGAGAAGCCATGGCATATTGCCACCAGGCATAGTAAAAGTAAGCACCATAGGCACCAGTATCATTTGGGCTATTGTAAGCGGCATTTTTAATGTTTTGGTATTCGATGATTTTATCCATGATGCTATGGGGCGGACTCGTAGCATACTGCTGATCGATCCAGTCCTCTATGCGCATGGCAGCGACTTCTTCAATTACTTCGAAGCTCCCTCCGTAAGAAGCCTGTGAGAGAAATCGAGATGCCGCATTGAGATTGGGTAGGAATCCTTGACAAAGAGGGATAGAAACCAAGTTGTATAGTCACACCCGCTATTTAGTAGTGGGAAACCCTATGATTGGTCACAGGCTAGATGCTCAGCTCTATAGCTTAGAGAATTCGATCACCATAGCATCGACTCTGTGAGTACAGCTATGCGTGTGTATGGCGAACAAATCAGGCGCCGTGTAGTTATGAGAGAGGAGTTAGCACCGAAGTAGCCTATGAGCAGATCAGACATCAAAGACTTGAGACCCACCATCCCTGCCACGGAGGGCATAGCCTATAGCCATGATATGGAGGCGTACCAGTCCACCGTGCTGAGGCCTATAGCCAAATATCAGCATGATATCATCATCAAGGCCTTCGAGGCGTATCCCAGTAAGTATAAACTCAAATTAGAAGGTAAGTCTTCGGTGGATAAAGAAGAGATCATCAATAAAGCGATGAAAACCAATAAAGAACTTAAGTGCTTCTATCAAGGCCTGGTTGCAGGGATGTTGACCACTGAGGAGTTTGACTACTACATAGAGCACCGATCTGAGCTGAACAAGCGGATTACTTCTTTGTTGATGCAAAGAATTGTCTCGGTGTTTGTTTAGGCGGATCTTATGAAGCGTACTTTGGCGAATGGTCTTTTATCGCTACGATGCCAAAAATTAGAAACAGTAATCCTAGACAGATCAGGCCCCACTGAGTTAGTGTTGGAATGACGGTAATTTCTTCACTTCTTGCACAGTTCATGGTAAAGCTAAAGTCTCCGTCATCTAAATTATCTGCGCCAGATATATACAATAAATAATCTTTGCCTGCTGTTGTTTTAAATGAAGTTTTGAGGCTTTGGTCACACACTATCACATCTTCTTCAAAAGCAATCATACCATGATCTAAACAAGCAATGGGCCCTTCCCTATAACCACCAAATGTTGCTACTCTTATGGTTGATTTATCTGATATGATTAATTCAGAGTAAGTTACTTCATTTTCCTTTTTGGTAAACTGTAGATGTCCAATGATTGATGAGTTACCATTGATAAACTCCATCGTGTCATTTTGCCAAAGTATCGTTACCTCATCATTGATGTGATCGTAATAATAATTTATGCCTCCACGAATATTTCTATCAAATCCTACAAATGACACTGCGGAACTATCAAAAGTTAATACAAGATCCATTTTAATTACATCCTCCAGATTATTAACAATAATTGGAATACTGATGGTGTCTTCAGTAACGATCAGGCATGGTAGTGAAAAACTTGGCTGAGTCGAAGACTGACAAATATCAATCATCTGGCCATTTCCATCAAGAGATTTATAGCTAACACACTGAAATGAGTTGACAACTATCTCAAATAATTGTACAGTCGGTGAAAATCCTAATTGCGTAAATTCTAATTCTATACTATCATTATCAGCGCTGAAAGAATACCAGACTCCAGGATTAAATATAACGTCATCTGAACAAGAATCCGTTCCTACATCTGCACTTGCATTTATTATGGAACCTTCAATTAGTTCATTACAATTAGCTGCTGATGCATTCGCTCTTCGATTATTATCAGGGATAGGTTCACAAGTTATACTTAATTCAAACAAACCACTTTCTTCTCTTGATGATGACACGGCCATGTAGTAGATAGAATCTTTCTCTGCATCAAATGACAATTGTAAAACGTTTGTATTTGAATTACGGAATGTAGGATAAAGGCAACTTAATTTATCACATCCTCCTTTGTACATATTAACGACTGGATTAAAGTCATTCGAAGTTAAGGCCAACTGAACGTTACTATTATTTCCTACTACTTTATACCAGACCAGAGGAGGTTCACCAAACAGGTTGTAGCACTCTTTAAAATTATCATTATGGGTTGCACCAATCGTACTCCCTGAATAATGCTGACCGCAGACTAATTCTTCTGCACTTTCACAGCTATCTGAGGGGGCCAAAGGCATACAACTCATAGTTAAATTAAAAGATGGCGTAATATCTTGAAAGCTAGTATAGACTCTCATGAAGTAAGTAACACCAGATTCAGTTAAAAAGCCTTGGTTCATGAATCCACTTGTAAACCCAATTTGATCAATACAGCTATATTTATTAGTGCATTCCTGCGCATAAAAATCTATCCCTGCATTATAATTTCGAGTACTATCGACTGAAAATACTTTCACCAGTCCATCACCTTCAAAAGTATACCATACATCCCCAGACTCTCTATTGTGGCAATCAGAATAGATAGGATCGTAAGTAGACGCATGTAGATTAATCATAAAGCGGTCTTCACAGTTTATGGATTCCGCATTCATACATAAATCATTAGATGGAGTACCATGGCAGGAATGAAGTATGGAGAATGTTCCAGGTTCACAACAATCAGCATATACTTTTATCAGATACTCCTTACCCAGTTCAGCAAAAAAGGAATTGCTAAAATAAAAGTCATTTAGTCGAATTGTTTTTACACAATTATTGTAATAGTCATCACAAGTGCCATCATATACCTGCACAATAATTTGGTCGGTAGAACTGCTGATATATTCAAATGCATGTTGGCTATCATCTCCTGTTATAGAATACCAGAGGTCATTTTCTACACTATAATCGCATCCACTATTTTCTGAATCAGGCTTTGCAAAAATAGTATTTCCAGATAGTGTATCTCCACATAGTAGAGACGTTGATTCTTGGCAGACATCATTGACTGGCTGATCTTCACAATTATGGATAAAAGATATGAATGATTCCCCCATTCCAGCTGACACCCTAATGAAATAATTAATATTAGGTTCTGCAAAAAATGAATAACTATCTATGTTCTCACTGAGAGTAAAGGAATTTGAACATGGTTCATTATAAAAACTTAAACAATCAGACGCAGACTCAAATATGGTAAATTGCTCTTGCTCAAACGTAAAGAACAATCTGCTGAACTCATGGAACTTGTTATCTCCTTCGATAAGATACCATAAATCAGCAGTCGTTGCTGGGCAAAATGTATTATCAATCTCAGAAATCGCAAGGAAATCAGTGGACTCACCAATCGTATCTTGACACGACAGTAATACAGCACCGTTACAGACATCATTAGGTATGGGATCTCCACAAACATGATCCATTACAAATTCACTGTCCAAATTGGATGTATTATATATTCTGAGATAATAATCAGTATTTACTTGAGTCGCAAAGTACTCAGTACTTCCACCTACAGATAAGACGCTTTCACAGACATCATAAGTTCCAGTACAGGTCTCTGCATAAAATTCAATCGTGAGAGGCCTACCTGTATTTCCAGACCTTGAAAATCCGTGAACTAAACCATCGCCTTCTAGTGAATACCACAAATCAGGAAAGTCATTATCATTACACCCCCGGAATGATTCACTATGACCAGCTATCAGTAAATTACCTGAAAAAGACTCTCCACAAGTAATTTCAATCGCATCTTGACAATCACTATTTTCACTCTCTTGGCCACACTCAAATAATAATGATAAAGCAGCTGTTGTTGATTTAAATGAAAATGCTCGAATTATATATTCTACACCTCTTTCAGCAAAAAATGAAGCTTTATTATTCCCTGGAAACATAACATTAGAAAAAGAGCAATTAATTAAATCTCTATTACAATTTCCTTCAAATACATTAACATATAAACTATAAAACTCATTAGCCTCTGTGGTTATAACTACGTTTTGACCAACTCCAAAGTAGGTAAACCATACTTCATTTTGATTTTCAAAATCACATCCACTAGATTCGTTTAAAAAGCTTGCTGGCTTAAGAACAACATCATATGAAGATCCACAGGTGATTGGAATCGCTTCTTCGCAGAGGTCATCGGTAAGTTCGTTAGGTACTGTAGATATACTACACTCTACTGAAAGCTGAACCAGCTCATTAAAGCTACTTGATCTAACCAATATGTAATACGTTTTATCTAAGTCTGTTTTAATGCTTACTTCTCGATCGGAGAAATATTGATATCGATTATCAGTACAGACTGTATTTAAACAGTCATCTTCATACACATATATATAGGGAGCTGAATTATTAACGGAACCATCTATTGTTAGGATTGATCCATCACCAATAAATTTATACCATAGACCTGGACTACTGGTAAATGAAAAACCGCACTCGCGATACAAATCATCTGGTGTTGCATTTTCAAAATTAATACTTAAAAGTTCACCACAAACTATATCTGTAGCATCTGAACATTGATCATTTTGAGGGACGATTGCTTCAAATTCTTCTATATCAATACAAAGATGCTCATAATTATAATCAACCAATAAGCTGGAAGAAAGTCTTACCAAATATTCAGTATCCGCTTCAGTCATAAAATATCTATCGAAGTTATTATCAGTAAATAATAACTGCTCGTTACAGAATTCATATCTATCCTCGCAAGAGTTCCTAAATAATTGAAATTTAATTGGTGAGAATAATGGGTCAACTAACCTAAATCCATGAGGTAATCCGTCACCTAAAAGAGTATACCAAACATCATTATCTGCCTCATCTACACAATCAGTAATTACATCTGTAAAAGAGGTATTGATCAAAGTACCTATCATTTCATCTCCGCATAAAAGAGTTATTGCATTGTTGCATTCATCATTAATTACTGGCTCTTGACAGTTGTATTCAAATTCAAAATAACCCTCATTATTACAACAGTCACTAGATATACTAACTAAATAAGTTTGATCTGATTCAGTTTTGAAAGATGCATAAGAATCAAATTGCCTGAGATACCAACTAGACAAGCAGATAGTGCTATCACAATGATCTTCAAATACCGTTAATCTAATTCCCCGCTTCTCATAGTCGACTAATTTGAATGTATGGATTTGATTATCACCTTGAATACTGTACCAAAGATCTGAATATAAATTACGATAACAATCATCCCTATTTTGATCGACAGTTGCAGTTCTTGTATTACCTTGAATCAAATCACCGCAAGCGATGGGCATTGCAGTAACACATTCATTGTTTTCCGCCAATGCATAACAACTATAATTAAATTCGAAATATCCAAAACCTTTATCACTTCCAAAATTTCGACTAGAAACCCTTAAAAAGTAGGTGATATCATTTTCTGCAAAAAAGTGGTTATCATCTTCTTTATAAAATCGCAATTGTTGAGAACAACCACCAGGTGGAATCTCACAATTTCCAGAAAACACATCTATAATAATTTGAGTTGCGTCTAAATCTAATAATTCAAAATAGTGAAATTGATTATCCCCTTCTATCTTGTACCAAACATCATCACGATTCTCATTTACACAACCGTTATAAATATTTCTTGATGTTGCATTCTGAGTACTTCCCGAAAATATTTCTCCACAATTAATGGGTAAAGCATCAAGGCATAAATCATTCTCCAATTGATCCATACACATATGAAGGAATGAAAATTTCCCACCAATATTTGATTGTCTTTGAACAATACGAATCAAGTAACTAATTCCACTTTCAGCAATAAAACTTACAGGGTCATTTCCCAATGATAGGCTCTCATTTATTAAAGCAGTATTTAGGTCTCCATCGCATGCTTGCTTATAAATTTCAACGCTTGTAAAATTGCCAGCTGCTAAATAAAGAAACATATGTAATTGGTCATCACCTATTAAGCTATACCATACATCCTTTTCACCTTGCTCCCCAGTCGCATATGTCAAATCTCCATCCACTTGATCTTCATTACAAGATATTGGAGTAGCATTCAAGCAGTTATTATTATCTGGGGGAAGTTCACAACTATAATCTAGTAAAAAGGAACCACCAGAATTATTAAATTGATAATAAACTCTGATCAAATATTCCTTACCACTACTTGCAAAAAATGATGTGCCATCTTTTCCTCCATAAAACCTTGTTTCCATCACACATTCTTCAAAAGCTCCACATTCTCCTTCATAAATATCCATGCTTAAATTAGTCCTCAAACTTTTTATTTCAAAAACATGGACCATATCATCCCCTGTAATGGAATACCACAAATCTCCTTCATCTTCTCTATTGCAGCCATTATATTCATTCGTGTTAAAAGCTAAAGCTGTGTTTCCAGAAATTCGATCATCACAAGTTAGAGCTATAGCATTAGAACATAAATCATTCTGAATGGCCTCATTACAAGTGTATTCTATTTCAAATGCACCTGTCAGTTCATTGCATGTCGTTATGCGGATCAAGTAATCTGACCCAGTGTCATCTAAAAATTTAAACTGTTCTGAAGCTTGCAAATAGCTGCTAAAAATACATTGGCCATATATTCCGGGGCAAGAAGATTCAAAAATATCGATGCTAACACATCCAGATTCACTAGATAAATAATCGAAAGAATGAATCATACCACTTCCAGATATAAAATACCATAAATCTGATTTTTCACTTGACCGGCAGCCAACGAAATCCATAGAATTACTAGCACTTTTAGTATTCCCTTCTATGACTTGCTCACACTGGATAATTTCTGCATTATGACAAAAGTCGTTTAAGACAGGCTCGTAACAATCATGTGAAATATTAAAAGATCCTTGATCATCATGTAAATCACCAGAAATGATAATATAATATTCCTGTCCCAATTCCATGACCAGAGAAATTTCAGAATTTGGATTTAAACTTCTCATCATACAATCATCTTGAGTTTCTTCGCACTTATTAGTTGTAATGCTCATTACTACTCTTTCAATAGTTGAATTCATCAAAGAAAACGAATGAATATTGCCATCCCCATCAATGCGATACCATAAGTCCTTATTCCTGTTAAATCCACAGCCATTGCTAATTTCACTATCTAAGGCTAAGCTGGTATTGCCAATGATATCTTGATCGCATTCAATTTCAAATGCATCAGCACATTCATTATTAGATGCAATGTCTTCGCACGTAATAATCAAAGAAAATGGACTTAAAGTCGTATAATAAGACAGTCGGATATAGTAGTATTGATCTAGTTCTGCTAAAAAATTATTGTTGCCTGCTTCAAGAGACAAAGATGTAGGACAAGAAGAAAAATCTGTAGGACAAGAATTTTCGAATACATCTATAACTACTGGATTGCTTGACTCAGATTTTAAAAAGATCAATTGACCATTTCCAATGACTTTATACCATAAATCATTATCATTTGTGCTACCACAGAAAGATGAGTAAGTGGGTGTCGCGATTGATAAATTAACTGTAAGCGATTCTTCGCAGCTTATCTCAATAGCATCTATACATTCGTCATTTACAATAGGAGTAAGACATTCATGCTTGATTTCATAGTTGTAATAGGTGCCACAGCAACCAGCAGTCAGTCGGATTAAGTAAGATTTGCCGCTTTCGGCATAAAAATTAACATCCTCATAAAGACTAAAATTCCTATTACAGTCATCTACTGGCCTATTACATGAACCTTCATAAATATATAGTCCCACTTCTCCATCTGGTGAATTAGCTAAACTGAAAACATGTGTTAGGCCATCTCCTTCTAAGCTATACCAGACATCATTTGCATTGATATAATAACAGTTATTTATATCTGATGATATCGTAGCTGTAGCAGTTGATCCCATTATTTGCTCACCACATGTTAAAGGCGCTGGGCTATGACAATCATCATTAGATAATTGCTCAGAACATGCATGATGAAGTCTGAAAAAGCCGCCTGGCTGAGAACTTGAGAATCTAAGCAAATATTCCTTTCCAGCTTCAGCCAAAAATGAATATTCTGATTGATTACTTAAGTTGAAAAAATCAAGACAATCTGAGGAAATATTTTTACAAGCTCCTTCTGTAATCCCTATCGATATAGAATTAAATTCAAGACTATCTATAGAAAAGCTATGAATCAAGCCATCACCAATAATAGAATACCAAAGATCATATTCTCCTTGATTATTATTGCATGGATAATCAATAGATGAGAATGATGAAAACTTCATATCTCCCTCAATAAATTCATCGCAACTAATGGCTATTGCATTCTCACAAAGGTCATTTTCTAATGGAACCATACAATCATTAGAAATTTCAAAATAACCGTTCTCATAATTATAAGGCCTGATTAAGTAAGAAACTCCAGATTCTGCGTAAAAATTATAAGGAGATGCATCAATATAATCATTTGATTGACTCAAAAACGATTGAATACAATCAGTATATTCTGTATTGCAATCTCCTTGGTAGATATCGAAATTAATACTGCCCCCTTCGATAGTATCTGCAGATAATATATGCAACATTCCATCTCCAATGAATGAATACCATACGTCAGGTATATTTTCAGAATGACAACCATTGTATTCATCAGAAAAGCTCGCGAACCTGGTATTACCGATTAATTTTTCACCGCAATTGAATGGTTCTGCATTTTCACACTGATCATTCATTGCCGGAAGCATACAAATGTGCTCAATGTTAATGGTATCTGACACTTCTGATCGAGAATAAAACCTTATGACATATTCTTCTCCAGATTCAGCATAAAAAGAATTAAAAGAATCATAAATGTTTATTTCAATTGACTCTGGACAGAAATCAAATCGCGTATCACAATCCCCTTTATATATGTCTACGCTAATAAATGAATTTTCTGTTTCTTCTATTTCAAATACATGAAACATATCATCACCAGACATCTTAAACCAAACATCATTAACATCTCTTGAAGAACAAAATGACGTAGTCTGCTCACTACTAGCATCATTCAAATAAAGAGAAATATTCTCATTACAAGACAAAGGTAGCGCTTCAGAACAAAGATCATTTTCTATCGTCGGTGCACAATGCATAGAAAATTCAAATTCTCCAGAATCACCACAGCACCCATTCTCGATCATGAGAAAATACTCTACATCAGGCTCTGTATTAATTCTAACACTATCACCTTGAGATAGATAATGATTCCCTTTACAAAAAAAACTGCCTCCTGGACTACAAGTCTCTGATACGATGGTAAGCTGAAGTGAAGAGTGTTCTGAACTGACATATTTGAATGTCTGCACTTGGCCGTCACCTGCAAATTTGTACCAGACAGTTGGGTCAAATTCATTGAAACAAGCTGTATTGTTAAAATTGGATACTGATCCTGTTGTAGATCCTGATACCAGATCCCCACACTGAATGGATATCGCATTGCCACAATCGTCATTAACTGGCACCTGAGAAACACCTGTAAGAATGGAATATAGTATGAAAAAGATAAGTAAAGTTATCCGATACATAATTGTAGATTGTTTCTTAAATATAGACATAGGATATAGCTTACAGTAAAAATTGCTTAGTCTTTTTGGGTCCACTACAGGTTAATATTGCTATCAATGAGTACTACAAGTGGGAAAACTGTAATACATATTATAAATTTACGTAATTTGTAAGTTTATTGTAAATCAGGCATATGTCTTCTGAGAAGAAGAATCGAAAACAGATAAGAAAGGATCAAGTATCTCATGAGGCAGAGACTCAAGCTGGATACCTGACGCTGCTGCGTAAAGCATGGCTGGTCAGGCTGATCATTATGCTATTTGCCTTTGTGCTATACGCCAATACGCTGGGCCATGACTATGTTCAGGATGACGCTATAGTGATCACTGATAACATGTTTACCACTCAAGGTGTAAGCGGAATACTGGGCTTGCTGCAGTACGATACGTTCTATGGATTCTTCAAAGAAGAGGGTAAAGCGAATCTGGTATCAGGAGGCAGGTACCGACCGCTGACTCCAGTTATGTTTGCAATCGGCTGGCAGTTTTTTGGACATAATCCATTCATAGGTCATCTGCTGAATATCCTATTCTATGGACTCATCGGAATTCTAATCTTCGAAATCATCAGTCTATTTAGAGTGGAGAAGCTAGACATGAAGCTTCTCGCTATTCTTACTGCACTTATCTTCCTAGCACATCCAATACATACTGAGGTGGTCGCTAACATAAAAGGGAGAGATGAGATCATGGCGATGCTGGGTAGTTTATGCTGTCTTTACGCTGTGATGAGAGGGCTAAGTACAAAGAAAATTTACTGGTATGTGATAGCCACATTATCCATATTCTTAGCTATCAGTTCAAAGGAAAATGCTGTGACATTCTTGGCAGTCATCCCGCTAAGCGTCTGGTACTTTAGTTCCGATGATCAACAAGCATCTGTAGTAGGGAAAAGTCTGAAGTCTATGGTCGCTCCATTCATCGGAGTTGTAGTATTTATTCTCATCCGTTCCAGTATACTGGGATTTGACTTCGGCTCTGCTCCTTCTGAGCTGATGAATAATCCATACATTAAAATGGTTAATGGTCAATATATCCCATTCGATCCTAGTGAAAAAATGGCGACGATCATTTTCACTTTAGGAAAATACATCCAACTACTATTTTTTCCGCATCCGCTCACTCACGATTACTATCCAAGGCACATTGGCATCATGAATTTTGGTGATATTACGGTATGGCTGAGCATCATCATGTATGTCGTTCTGGGCTGTTTTGCTATTATGGGAATTAGAAAGCGAAGAATCCTCAGTTACTGCATTCTATATTTTTTAGCGACCATATCCATCGTTTCTAATGTCGTATTCCCTATTGGGACCAATATGTCAGAACGATTTCTCTTTATGCCTTCTTTGGGATTTGCATTATTTCTTGCTTACATGTTGTATCAACTCAAATCCAAACGATCTATCTTTTATGGTGTGAGCGCATTGATCTTACTATTATTTTCGATCAAGTCCTACAGCAGAAATCAAGCATGGTCATCCGATTACAATCTTTTTCAGACGGATAAGCACACCTCGAAGAATAGCGCTAAGCTGAATAATGCAGTAGCTGGAGCTCTCTCTACTGCCGCTTATAAAGAGCCTGATGAGGCGGCTAAAAACAGCATGCTGCAAGAAGCTGTACAGCGGGCCAGCAAAGCCATTGACATTCACCCGACTTATAAAAATGCCTACCTTCTAAAAGCTAACTCACATCACTACCTAAAAGAATACCAAAAAGCAGCGACAGCATACGAGCAAGCGTTGAGCATAGACCCTGGCTACGAGGAGGCCATTAAAAATGCTGCCATCAATGACAGAGAGCTGGGCAGGTATTTTGGACAAGTAGAAAATAACTTAGCGAAGTCCATCAGTTATTTAGAGCGGGCCTTACAGGTCATGCCTGATGATTATGAAGCGAATCGCCTGATTGGTACTGCGTATGGATTCTCGGGTGCTGCAGCAGAAAGCATTAAATATTTCTCAAAGGCTGTCCAGCTGGAACCAAAAGTAGCAGGTGCTTATGTTAACTTAGGGAAAGCATATATGAATGATGGCAGAACAGAAGAAGCACAAGTACAATTTAATAAAGCAAAAGAAATAGATCCCAATGTACGTATTGAATAAACTAAGCATCGTATGCATCTGTGTGACTCTGACGCTGAGCCTGAGCGCTCAGGATAAATCCTCCTGGGTCAATCAGAAGCTCAGCTCCATGAGCTTAGAAGAAAAGATAGGACAGCTATTCATCATCAGGGCTCACTCTAACTTAGGACCAGACCATATAGCGCAAGTCAAAAGAGAAATTAAAGAATACCACGTGGGTGGAGTCTGCTTTTTTCAGGGCAGCCCAGATAAGCAAGTAAAGCTGACGAATGACTACCAGAAATTAGCCAAGACAGGCTTGCTGATCAGCATCGATGGCGAATGGGGACTGGGCATGAGATTTCCAGCGAATACCATCAGCTACCCCCGACAGCTCATGCTCGGCGCCATCCAGGATAACCAGCTGATCTATGATATGGGCAGGCAGATCGGCAAAGAGATGAAGCGAGTCGGTATTCACTTTAATTATGCTCCAGTCGTAGACGTCAATAATAACCCAGAGAATCCCGTGATCAATAATCGATCCTTCGGAGAGAACAGCATCAAAGTGGCGGCCAAAGCGTATCACTACATGAAAGGGATGCAGGATGAGGGCATCATCTGCAGCGCTAAGCATTTTCCAGGCCATGGGGATACGGCTGTGGATTCTCACCATGACCTTCCGATCATTACTCACGATCGGGCCAGGCTAGACAGCGTAGAGTTACTGCCATTCAAAAGCCTGATCGACCAAGATGTGGATGCCATCATGGTAGCACACTTGCAGATCTCTGCATTGGATAATCGACCTAACCGACCAGCGACTCTTTCTAAGCCTATCATCACTGATCTGCTCAGAAATGAATTAGGCTTTCAAGGCATCGTGATCACCGATGCTATGGAGATGAAGGGTGTCACGAAACACTACAAGAATGGTACAGCTGAGGTCGAAGCTTTCAAAGCTGGCAATGACATTATCCTACTGCCTGACAACATGGCTAAGGCTTTCTCGGCTATGAAGGCAGCCGTGGCCTCTGGTGAAATCAGCGAATCACAAATCAACGCTAGTGTCACACGGATCTTATCGAGTAAATACGACCTGGGTCTGCACCAGTCTCAGTTCATTCCGAATCAGGAACAAGTCCTTTCAGATGTCAATAGCGATGCAGGCAAAGCACTGCAGGCAAAGCTGATTGAAAAATCACTCACCTTAGTTAGAAATGATCAGTCCGCTATCCCGATTACTAACGCTCTGAAGAAAAAAATCGCCAGCATCCATCTGGGTAGTCAAGCAAAGTCTGCCTTTCAACAGCGCTTAGACAGTTATGCCGAAGTAACTCACTACACCATGCTGCAGCAAGGGCTGGCTGGCCAGGTAGAAAGCATGAAGCGCAAGATGGTAGACTATGACCAGATCATCATCAGCATCGAGGACATGAGTAAGTATGCGAGTAAAAATTTTGGCTTGGAGAAATCCACAGTGGATTTTATCAGCGCCCTCTCAGGTGCGGGCAAGGAGGTGATCCTGACGATCTTCGGCAGTCCTTACGCGCTGAAGTACTTTGAAGATGTACCACAGATCTTAGTGGCCTATGAGGACAATGATATCGCTCAAGACAAAGCAGCACAGGCCATCTTTGGTGCCTATGAGATAGACGGCAGATTACCAGTGACGGCATCCCCGGCATTCCCAGAGGGATTAGGCCTATACTCGCCACATTTGCAGGTGCTTGGTTATGCCATGCCAGAAGAGGTGGGCTTATCCTCAGATACGCTGGCCGCCATCGATACGATCGTAGAGGAAATGATTAAGAAGAAAGCAGCTCCTGGCTGCCAAGTGCTCATCGCTAAGCAAGGAAAGATCGTGCTGCATAAAAGCTATGGGCATCATACCTACAGCAAGAAGCAAAAGGTACAGACAGATGACATCTATGATCTTGCCTCAGTGACGAAGATCATGGCCTCCACCATCTCGATCATGAAGCTGTACGAAGAGCAAAAGCTCAACATCTACTTCCCCATCAGAAAATACATTGCAGAAGCAGATACCAGTAACAAAGCGAATATCATCATCGAAGACATGCTCGCCCACCACGCAGGCCTAGCCGGCTGGATACCCTTCTACAAGCATACCTTAGTGCCAGATACGAAACGCGCCAAAGTGGACCCCAAATATTACAGACGCAGTGCATCTGATTCCTTCAATATCAAAGTGATTGATAATTTATTTCTCCGCACTGATTATAGGGATTCTATTTGGTCGCGGATCCTGGGTAGTAAGCTGAGAGAAAAGAGAAATTATCGCTACAGTGATTTAGCATTTTACATCATGCATGAGGCAGTGAAAAACGTGACAGGTCAAGGCCTGCACGAATACGCTGCCGCTCAATATTACACGCCATTGGGACTCAAGACGACAGGCTATAATCCGCTAGAACGTTTCCACACCAAGAGAATACCGCCCACAGAAAAAGATGATTATTTCAGGGGTAAGGTAGTGGATGGTTATGTGCATGATATGGGCGCAGCCATGCTGGATGGCGTCAGTGGTCATGCAGGTTTATTCTCTGACAGCTATGACCTTGCCGTGCTGTCACAAATGCTACTGAATGGTGGTAGCTATGGTGGCAGGCAATACTTAAAACCAAAGACAGTCACACAATTCACCAAGCGATTTCACCGATCTACCAGGCGCGGCATCGGCTTCGATATGAAAGAGCTGGACGAATCGCGCAAAATGAATATGTCAGACAAAGCTCCTGCATCTACCTTTGGCCACTTGGGCTTCACAGGTACCTGTGTGTGGATGGATCCAGAGCATGAGATCACATACATCTTTCT
>CALFUK010000027.1 GCA_937929945.1 uncultured Saprospiraceae bacterium | reverse complement strand
ATGAAGTGTATTTCCCTTTGTACATCATCCCCTATCATGAAGAGCCCACCAGGGCCTACATCCATCGAAAAACCAAAAAAATACTCCGCATAGAAGCCCAATCTAACCGCTACGAACTTGTCACACATATCCCCGACAATGCCAAACCGCACCACATCGGAGACTATCAACTGACTACGGTAAAAACGCTCACTGAGGATTTCCAAGAGCAAAATCTGATGATCTGTCAGCAATCTTTACGAGCTTGGCTGCCTGTCTTTGATGACTATCTTCCCCCATTAGAGAGTATCGTAGAAGCTTCTGCCGAAGGATATTGGAATTATCAACTATTCAAGATCAGATCTAATCATCAGGACAAACAATACATTGCGGCTGAACGCCTCAGCCCATTTCGAATCTTGGTCGAAGAAAAAAACAACAAAATAGTGCCTAAACTAATCAGCTCACACAAGCAATTAATACGAGTGCCTAAACGAAGATCTTCACTTGCTAAAATTATCATTGGTGACCCTGGCTATCTGAAGTGATCTCGCTGCCTTACTGAGACTTAATCTAATCATCTCGAAATGATCTGAACATGAAAATCGGATACGAGACTGAGGCTATCAGCTTATAGCTGATCACAGACAAGCTAAGCAAACTTGGACGATCACTCAAGGGTCTGATTCGCCTACCCTTCTTCGGCCTTATGCCGAAGTACCTTCCTTATGAACATACGTATGCATCTTAATTCAGCAAGCTGCCCAGTCAGCCATCTCTGATCTGGAAGGTGAGGCGTGACCTTCATCTCTTTGAAGGATTCTATTGATACTTGTTCTGCTTCTGGGCGATTGGTGTTTCACATATTTGCTTCGCTGACAGAGTTTGAGCGGGACTTGATCTCGGAGCGGACTAAGGCTGGCTTAGCGTCAGCTAAAGCACGGGGTAGATTGGGAGGACGGCCAAAAGGATTATCTGCAGAAGCGAAGAAGACGGCCATGGCCGCTGAGACACTTTACAGAGAGGGTGATATTTCAGTTAAGGAGATCTGCGATCAGTTGAGTAAAAGTAAGGCTACGCTTTATAATTATTTGAGATGGCGGGAGGTGAGATGATTCTAAATATAGAAATAACTAATAAGATATACTTCATAGTATTCATTCAAGCTCACTAATATAAATCATTGGATTTTCATTTTGACTGAATAAATACTCATTAATTAAAACTGGTGATCCAGTACTATCAACTGCATAATATAAACTGCCATCAAGGCACGATAAATGAAAAAAACTGGAGTATTTGCTATCATTTAAATAATTGATAAACCTATCTACATCATCAAGCATTGTATCCCCATTTTTTGCTATTGAAGGGTATATGATTTGACCATCATAATATCCAAGTAGTCGACCATTCTGATCTAAATAATAGATATCAGCGGCTAAATATTTTTCATTTTTAAAAAAACATTTTTTCTTACGATAATAACCAAATTTGATTCCTTCCTGAAGTAATGATTTACTGATTTCCCTATCATTAAGCATATCATCACATCCTAAATCTCCATAGTATATAATAATAGAGGTCTCATATATACCAAGTCTTGATTTATTGTATGCCTTCTCACTAATCTTTTTGAGCTTGTCTATCTGATTTTCTGTAGGAGTAGGATGATATTGCCCCAAAAGGCTTAAGTAAAAATTTGAAATTAAAATTATTAAAATTAATCGCATCATAGTATTATGGCTTAATTATAAATATTTTGTGTGCATTCATTATTGTATTTTTTTTGAAATATCTCTCCAAGTTCCTATTGCAGGGTCCATGACTGCATAAGTTAATTTTTTAGTAAACTGACCCACACCCGTCCAAAATAAATGAAATAGACATGGTCAGTTTTCCCTAAATTAGGGTTGCACAAAACATACGACCATGCCTACATCAAAGTTAAGTCTTTTCGCCCAACTTTTAGCGCTTATTGATAGAGCTGAATTTAAGCGTGTTGTCGCTCAGCATGGTACGGATAAATACGCTAAGGGGCTTGACACTTGGACTCATTTTGTATCCATGTTGTTCAGCCAATTATCAGGCGTTTCTTCCTTAAGAGACATCACAAATAGCTTAAGAAGTGCAACTAGTAATCTTAATCATATGAATGTACAAAGAGCTCCCCGTAAGTCCGCCATAAGCTACCAGAACAAACATCGTAACTACAAAGTCTAAAGACTTATACCTCAGGTTATTAGAAAGAAACGAGCCATCATTAGCTCGTAGGCGTAAGTATGTTAGATAGACCTATAAAACCCAAGGAAAAACCACCCCCTAAACTGACTCTGTTTTATTAAGGGGGGATTCATTTGAGAAATAAGCTATTCTCAGAGCTAATATCCTAAAAATCAAGACTTACTTAGTCCAGTCTGATTTAATTTGGACAGGTGTGATAATCTTGTTCTAATTAAATAGCGATACCATTCTATAGAATGGTATCGCTTACATGAAAAACTATCTACGACATCTAATTCAAGATGTCAAATTATTTATTTCGTCTTCTAGTTCACATCCCACCACACTCTTGTCTTGACATCGTCAGGACTTGTACCCTGAGTTGCCGCATTAGGATTATTTGCTACTTCAAGCGAATTATACTCTAACCTTCGGAATATGGTGCCTCCTGAAATATTTCCCGTAAAATTCACAGGTGTTAATTCAGGAATTCCAGTTCTTCTCCAGTTACTATAAGCTTCATACCATTGCATAAAATTAGAAGCCCAGTGCTGCTCACCAATCATTTCATTAGTCCCATCAAATGGATTAGCGGCAAGATAATCATCTACCTGTGCGTCAGACACGACTAATTCAGGATCAAATATAGTCCATTGTTGCATTGAGGCTTTCACTCCTTGATTATAGTGAGTACTAGCATCACCACTACTCCACCCTTTCACCGCAGCCTCAGCTAAAAGGAATTCTACTTCTGCATAAGTCATCAATATAAAAGGATCATCTAAGTCTAGTAATTGTGGATTGATCCTGGAGAATGTCTCTTCTCGATTCACTTCTTCTGAAGATCCCATGACTTCCTTAATGGATTCTGTGTCATTTCCATTTGGGAGACCTAACTGATCTTCAGGAGCTTTAGAATAAGGACCAGGCCATGTACCTTTAGCAGCATATATCGACAGACGTGGATCATTTCTTTCTTGTAGGAAGTCTACCATGGTTTTGCTGACCATATTTTGTGCTCCCCAATCATCTGGTCTTAAAGCTCTAGATATTCCATTCTGGTTAAACCAGATATCTGGACCAGATGCCATCTGTACTAACGCCATATCTGCATTACTGTCCATGACACCTCCTGCGATTGCTTTTCTCACAAAAGATTCAGCTGTTACAGGATCGACATTTGAAATTCGCATTGCTAATCTAAGCATCATAGAATTTGCCAGTTTCTTCCACTGATTAAAATCTCCTCCATAAAATAAGTCTGCTTCGCCAACATTATCTGAACCAGCACCTATATTATTAGCTGCAGCCTCTAACCTGTTAAGCATATCCATATATATAGATTCCTGAGTATCGAAAGCAGGAAAAAATATACCTTCAGTTCCTTTATTCGCTTCTGAGTAAGGCACGTTACCATAAAGATCAGTCATGATATGCATCGGTAGAATGTATAATACTTGCGCCATATGATGCAGGTTTGTCATCTCTGGATTAAGGCCTTCTGGCCCAGTCTGTTTGATGACTTCAGCGATTGGCTTAAGAGAAGTTTCATACACTCGCTCCATGTAAGCATTAAAAGAATCTAAATTTCGAAAGTATTTATCACCTCCAGCTCTTTCTCCATCCAGACACAGACATGCTGTGTGTTGTATAAGTCCAGATGCAAGATTTAAGTTCACTCTACCATTCACATATCTGTTTAATGCAGTCCTTACTTGTCCAGTCGTAAACAATAAATTCCAGTCTACTTGATTGGCTGCAGTCGGACTAATATTTAGCTCTGCAAGCTCGTCAGTATCACAGCCTATCTGAGGAATGATAAATAGACAGGCTAACAGAATATATTTAATTTGATTCATGTCATTAATATTTTAACATTTAAAAATTCGCTTTTAGATTCACGCCTAAGGTTCTTGTCTGAGGCAATCCAAAATAGTCTAATCCCTGCGCGTTTGAATTATTATATGTCGACTCTGGATCAACATTCTCTAAGCTGCTGTACAGCACTAAGAGATTTCTTGCGACTAAAGAGACTTTCAGATTAGTAAGTGGCATCTTATTTAATATGTCATTAGGAAAAGAATAACCTACACTCATCTGCCTTAACTTAGCAAAAGAAGAATTTCTAATAAACCTGTCTGATAGCTGAGAATAAGCGCCATAAAATCCTTGAATATTTTCTGGTGCAACGGCTAATGAAAGTGGGTTACCCTCTTGGTCAACGCCAGTTACTTGCACAGATTCTCGACCATTAGCTACAATACCTGGTGCAGTCCATTCCTCTGTCGTCATCTTATGCAGACCCCAAGCAAGAAGACGAACATTACTCCCAGAATAAATCTGACCACCTGCTTTAAAGTCGACCAGAAAATCTGCGTGAATTTTACCAATTGAAAAGCTATTATTAATCCCGCCAGAATATTTATGCACTCCATTTCCAATAATCTCAGCATTGTTAGATTGTATCGGCTGTCCAGTATTTGCATCAAATACAGGCTGGCCATTTATCTCTTCTTGCACAAATCCTGTAATCGTACCAAATGGTCTACCTACTATGTGGTTAACAAACGCCCAGCGTGTTCTAGGTACACCTAAATTACCCCCTACACTAATTCGATCGATTCCCTCTGATAGCGAGACCACTTCACTATCGTTATAAGCTAAATTAAGACTGATATCCCAAGAAAATCCACTTGACTGAATGGGCGTACCAGACAACAATAATTCTACCCCGCTATTGCTAATCTCCCCAATATTAATTGTCGTCGTAGAAAATCCTGAAGTTTCAGAAATTGTAGCATTCAGAATGTCATCTGTGGTTTTCTGTTTATACCAAGTAAAATCAACACCTACCCTATTCTGAAACATCCTTAGATCAAAACCAATCTCAAACTCAGAAGATGTTAATGGTTTTAATAATCTATTAGGTATAGAAGACTGCTGTATAACAGCGTTTGCCTGACCATTATGCCCTTGGCCAAGACCGTATGTCAAGTCCAAGCGATATGGATCAGTATCCCCTCCTACTTGAGCCCAAGAAGCTCTTAGCTTTGCAAATGTTATCGGGCTTGTAGAAGATAAGTCCATGATCTCAGATAAGATCAGACTACCTCCTAATGATGGATAAAATATACTATTCGTTTCTCTAGATAAAGTCGAGAACCAATCGTTTCTAGCTGTAGCCGTCAAGTATAGGAAATTATTGTATCCAAATGTAGCTGATCCGAATACAGAGTTAATCCCTTCTTGGCTAAATCCATAACCAGGACTTTGGTTATTCAGGTTTGAAAAAGTATTAAAGAAAGGAATGTTAAAGTCGTTCCCCCCAAGACTTATGCTCTCACTGGATCTTCTCATCCTATTTCCACCAGCGACAGCATCTAAAGTAATATTGCCAAAGCTCTTATTGGCACCGACTATACCTTCTACATTAACTTCACGGACCCTTCTTTCTACTTCAGATAATCGACCTGTCCTTGCAAAACCAGTACCATAAGGTGTTAGGTTGGTCTCACGTCTTGTATACCAGTCCATACTGAATCTTCCTTGGACATATAAGAAGTCAGTTACATCAAACTTTGCTACTGTAGAATTAATTATCCGATCCCTTGTATCGTCATTACTGAATACATTAGAAGCCCACCAAGGATTCTGATTCCATAAATCGTTAGATATCTGGAGCTCTTCGCCTACTGACTTTCCATCAGGTGGAATAAAATCTGCAGTTATTGCGCCAGGCTTGTCGGGATCTCCTCTCAAGTCATCGATATTATAGTTAAGCGGCAGTCTAACGATCGCCTGATAAGCGTTTCCTGGAGAATCCGCGATGTTAGGTCTGTTATCAGAATTCTCATGAGAGTATAAAATTTTTGTTGTCAGCGTTAATTTATCTCCAAAATTACCATTGTATGAAAAGCTCACATTTTGACGATCAAATCCTGCCTGTGGGATGATACTCTTACTTCGTAAGTCAGAGAAATTAATTCTGACCTTATTATTTTCATCGCCACCAGTAAAACCGATCGTATTGGTAAAAGTCTGACCTGTCTCAAAGAACTTATTCAAGTTATCATCAAGCTGAGAGACATATGGTCTACTCTGACCATCAAACTGAGGCACACTTGATCCATCTAATGCCGTGCCCCAATTGTTATTAGAACCAACATTCCAAGCTTCTGCTGCAGAGCTAGGTGCTCGACCTTCTCTACCATGCCCAAACTGATCTTGAAGATCGAAGTGATTAATAAATTTTTCACCGACATAGTTAGAGGTAAATTCGACACCGATTCCTTCTCCACTTTTACCGCTCTTAGTTGTGATCAGAATAACACCATTAGATGCTCTGGATCCATATAATGCAGCAGCATTCGCACCTTTTAAGACAGATATCGTTTCAATATCATCAGGATTAATACTAGATGTCCCATCACCTTCGTCAGCACCACCCCATAATCCTGCTTGTCCAAAGCCCGAATTATCAATAGGTACACCGTCAATAACATAGAGTGGTTGATTATTCCCTCCTAAAGATGTATTCCCTCTAATGATGACACGGCTGGATCCTGCTGGACCAGATGCCACGTTGCTTACGTTAACACCCGCAATTTTTCCTGATAAAGCATTTGCAATGTTAATTTCTCTTGCTTCTTGGAAACCTTCGCCTCCGACTTCGGTAACAGAGTAGTTAAGTGCTTTTTTATCTCTTTTAATGCCTAAGGCTGTGACTACGACTTCATCTAATAAAAGTCCTTGAGACAATGACAGATTTATACTGTTTCGTCTGTTGACTCCTACATCTTGGTCTTCAAACCCTGTGTAAGAAAATCTCAATGTTGCATCAGGTGCAGCGGTGATTTCGTAATTTCCATCTATGTCTGTGATTGTGCCAGTTGTACTTCCTACGACCATCACATTCACGCCGATAAGAGCTTCGCCAGATTTAGCATCTGTAACCTTTCCAATTACCATACTTTGGCTCCATACTGCGGAGGAAAGCATCATAAGAAGAAATAATAGATAATTCCTCATACTTATTTAATTAGTGTTTTCAAAAAAATTGATTTAAGCCGTTTATAATTTCAAATAATTCTAAGTCTCTATCATAGAAATGATTATGCCTATTTACATATCATCATAGTAGTCAGCTATCATTCCATACTAAGCCTGTGCTAAGGCAGAGCATGTTAGACTTTCCTAACATTGAAGAGAGCAATACATCAAGTCAATTTACCGTATACGGTATACTATATTCTGTATACCGTATACAAAATTAAAAAAAATAATGACTTATACTAACTTGGCTGATTTTTAAAATATTTGCTCATTCAATTAGTTTGACATCATACTCAATCAAATCCTGAAATCAGATATATTCTGATGATCTTGCGAATTACATCCATATGATATGAAGTCTATGTGAAGCCAATAAAAGGCTTTGAAGAATGGACTTGAGTAAGTCTTTCGCGACAGATCGAGTCTACTTTTAAGAAAAACTAACATGTTTCATCATATTCTTCTCAGAATAATCGTTCTCCTATTACAATAGCAATCAATACAGATGAGAGTTCAAATTTTGATGTTCATCTTATTATTCTTCTTATTTCAAAGTAATCCGCTCACAGGCCAGTGCACTGAAAAATCTTTAGATCCTAATTTTGATGAGGAGGCTTTTGCAGAACACTTAGAAAATTTTCAGTCCGATCATAAGAAGAGTAAGGTGGATCAGGTGCCAATCACCTTACATATAATAGAAACGACTCCTGGTAATTCTGGACTTAATAAGACATCAGTCGATAAGATCATCCTAACTGTCAATCGATATTTTAAGGATGCTGGAGTTGAATTTTATCTTTGTGGTGCACCAAGGATAATAGCTGGAAACCAATCTTACACACGTGATCAGACAAGTGACCTAAATAGAAGTGAACATGTCCTAAATACAATTAATATATATTTGGTAGAAGACTATATTTCAGCAGATTCTGGTTTCGGGGGATTTGCATTTTTTCCATGGACTTATACGCCAAATGAAAGATACGTTACCATGACATACACTTTTCCTTCTATCGCAGGTGTACTGGCTCATGAACTTGGACACCTCTATGGTCTATTTCATACGCATGAAACATTTAGTGGAATAGAATTAGTAGATGGATCAAATTGTCTCTCCGCAGGTGATATGTTATGCGACACACCGGCAGATTTCAATTTGGGAAGAATCGCCCTTCAGGGTTGTAGCTACTCTGGATCATTTCAAGATCCTAATGGAAATCTATATAGTCCAGACCCTTCAAATATTATGTCTTATGCTCCGTCTACATGTTTAAAAAGATTTACAACTGAACAAGCAGCTCGAATAAATTTTTATCATGAACGAGAAAATAACTACCTCAAAAGTGAATGTATTTTTCCTGACTTTATTATTAAGTCATCTGAAGTATCAAGATCAATCAGATCTGACGAAAATTTAGAGTTGAGTTATCAACTCGACTTAGTCGCCATAGATAATATATCCGAAATAGAAGTTTACTTCTGGCTGTCAGAAAACCCAGATCAATTAGGCACCATATTCCAAAAGGATACAATCACGATAGATCAAAACTCAAATTCCATAAAACTGGATTTTGACATAGACTTCCCGATCAACAGAAGTACAAATACTTACTATTTGACCGCTCAAGTAGATCCAGAATTTAAAGTCCTCGAACAAGAAGAGGCCAATAATCTATACACCATACAAGTCAATGTGGATAATTCTAAGCTTGAAGATGAAGTCCTCTTTGCCAATCCCGTGATAGGCCAAACACTGAAACTGTTCCTCCGTAATAAACTAACGAAGACTGATCTCATAATAAGCATCTGGGACCATATGGGTCGCTTGCATTATAGCCAGACGCTCTTCAAAAATAGAGATGAATACTTTGAGGAGATCGATGTAAGCGCTCTGCGTGATGGTCTCTATATCTTAGAAGCTCATTATCCAGATCGAGGCAAAACTAAGGCATTCAATTTTTATAAACACAATCAAAAGTAGATGATGCTTAGCCTATACTATGCACTCGATAGTACTCCAAAGCACTAAATAGGCAATCGGACGATAAACGAACTCCCGCCCAGATCACTATCCTCCACCCATATCGTACCACGATGCAATTCGACGATCTTCTTGCAGATTGACAAACCGATACCTGAGCCTTTGTATTCAGCTTCGGAGTGAAGCCTTTGATAGATTTTAAAGATGTCTTCTCTAAACTCCTTATCTATGCCAATGCCATTATCGTTTACTTGGAATACCCAGTAGTCCGCTTCCTCAGAGGACTCGATTATAATCACAGGATCTGCATCGTCGTGAGAGAATTTTAGCGCATTTGCAATCAGGTTACTAAACAGCTGAGTCAGTAAGGCTCGGTGACCATTGATCGTACTGACCTCTCCCTTTAGGGTGACCTGAGCATTAAGTCGAGTGATATCGACTTTTTTGGATACGATCACATCATTAATCAATTCTCTGATTTGCACCTTCTCAATCTTAATATCGGTACTGCTCACCTTTCCTAATTCAGTCAGATCTTCGATCAGGGAGTTCATCTTTTTGGTATTCAGACTGATGAGATCCATGTACTCTATTTCTTTATCACTCAGTTTATGCCCTGCTCTTCTTTCTAATAAAGCCACAAAATTAGTGACACCTCTCAAAGGCGATTTTAATTCGTGCGAGGCTAAATGAGCAAAATTCTCCAACTGCAAGTTACTTTCAATATACTTGGACATCTGGATGTTCTTGTTGCTGAGTTCTTGAGTCTGTCCAGCGATAAATTTCTCCTTTATATCCAGGTCATTTTTAATAACATCAAGATTCTGACTGTAGCGCTTTAAGTTGTTCAAAAAGAAATAGCACATGGCAAAGATGCTCACATTATATGCGACAGTATTGACATACTCGGTGCGTAAAATGGCAAAATCTCCTGACTCATGGACGCCACTAAAATAGTAGATGATGATAAATTCATTAAATATAAAAAAGAGGAGGTAAGAGACAAGTATCAGGGTATTCTCAAAAAATATGAAGCAAAATATGATGCCCGCTGGATATAATAGCAGCAGAGAGAAGTATGTTAACCCAAAATTTACAATAACATACATAAAGTCAAAACATACGCCTAAGACAAGCAGATGATATGCAAAATTCTTATATCCCAATTTAAAAGCCAGAAAAGAACTCGTCGTCACGACCAAGAATCCAATCGAAGATACCATATCTGATCTCTCCAAATTAAATAGCTGGACAGCTATCGTTAGCAAACATCCCACTACGGCAATGATAATAATCCTATAGAAGAGCTGATCGGTAGAATAATTAAGTTGGGTTTTCAGACTGGAAGATATTTTGACCAAATATACATTAACCCATGATTAAAAGCATAAGCCAAAGTTACTGTCTGATACTAAGCACAAAGAAATCAAACTGATGCCTGTCATCTCTCACAAATCGGTCATCCATGAGATAACTGTATCTTACACCTAAATCGACTTCTAACAATCTAAGAAATCGACAATCAAAGCCCAACTCTATCCCAGCGGACCGCATCAGATCTGTTCTATCCGAAAAGGGAAATTCACTAACCGTCATCAATCCATGATCGTAGAATAAATTAGCTTTCACTCGCTTGAGAAAAGCCAGCCCTGACACCGCCACATCGGGATACCAAATCGGAAAGGCGTAGTTCAGTCCAAACTTAAGGAACTGGTCACGACGCAGGGAGAGGTCATACCCACGCGGATAATTAAAGCCATCCGAAAAACGATAGCTATCGAGCAGTCTTTCTTTTTGGTAATCCGCTTCGAACGACAGCGAATGATTAGGACCTATACCTGGCAGGTAGAGTATAGCTCCAAGGTTTATGGACCTGCCACCAATATTTTCAGGCGTGAAGGCCTGTCTAAGTCTGGCAAAACCGGCGATTCCTAATCGAGGATTCAGATGCTGAAGGGCGGTGAAGCGAGTCATTCGAGTGCTCAAGCTCAGATCCAAAGACGTAAATCCCACGTTATCCAATGGCTGATCAAATAATAATGAAACCTGCTGCGCGTCGGGTGCACTGTACACCAAGGTATCCCGAAAACTTAGATCTGGATCAGTAAAATTTTGGTCGACAGTAATGGAGTGATGTGAGAATCGACCCGAAAGGCCCACAGATGAAATGGTGTTGCCTTGAGAAAAATTCAAGGGTACGAAGACACCACCTCTGATGACATTCTCTGACCATGACTCGACGTAAGCAGTCTGCACGAATGAAGTGTCAGTCAGCCCTCCATAATTATAGAGTAAGGCAGATCGATTCGCTCTTTGGTATCGAAGACTGAGCACGGGGAATAACTCTGCGTAAGTCAAGCCTGCAGAATAGAGCCATTCATTCTCATTAAAATTATAATCAGCAGAAACATCCGCTGATAAGGTGCTGAAGACATTATCAGAAAGTAAATTCAATTCTGCACCTCCAGTATAAAAATTAGCTAAGAGGCTATGTGGTTTGATCAGACCTGAAAGCTTGTTGAAGCGGCTGACTTCAAAACTATCAGTACTGACCTGCTGAAGAAAATTATTCTTTTCTTGAGCTAAGAGTTCCTTAATGTAGAGGCCTTGATACTGACTCTTCATGGATTTGCGCTGAGCCCAGGCTTTAGGGTCCAGCTTAATCTTTTTGACATCATACCCTTCCGCACTAAATTCGCTGTAGGCGAGCCACTCACCATCTCGAGACACGGCAGGCTGAAAAGCTCCCACCTCTACATCTGTAATCTGATAGAGCAGTCCATCCTCTATGTCCATGACAAATATATTATTGACATCATTGATCGCTTTAGAGAAATAAATCTGCCCGTCCGCCACTTCCAGATGACTGATTTGGTCACGTGTCGCCTCACCGATATTGCTTAAGGTCTTACTCTTCAAATCAATAGATTGGATTTGAAAGCTTTGGTTTTGCTTAGCCAAAAGTATCACGTGATCCTCATCCTGCCATTGAGGATAGCTGTAGCCGACCTGTGCATCCATGGGTATTTCCTCTAGTATCTCGCCATCAGCGACACTGAGTATGTGGAGACTATAGCGCAGCTCATCATTCACGTGGACAGCTGCAATGCGCTGTCCATCCGCAGAGAGATCTGGGGAATAGTAGCTACTGTGATAGCTCAGCCTTTGCTTCTGCTGAGTGGCTATGTCATAAGACATGATGTCCGCATAGCGCTTATAGCGCCTTCTGATATCCCAGTCCAGCTCTGCCCAGACAATTTTATTCCCCTCAGCGGAGAGAGTCGACATCGGACCCTCTAGTAAAAATCCAGGTCTGGTCAGGCGTGTCTCTCTCCCCTGTTCGTCTATTAATACAAAACTCTTGATCTGATCATAGCCTTCTTTCTGTACGATGACATGTCCAGCTTCATGATACTGTGGCCCACTGTAGTGCGTCACCGTTTTTTTAACTTTAGTATTGACGGCTACAGCTGTGGGTCCAGCTTTTTGTCTTAACTTCTTACTTAAGTCTTGGCGTATGCTGACCATGGTGTCATCATAGAGCTGCCTCAGAGATTTTCCAATTCGCTTCTTAAAGCTTCTGGCGAATGGATAGATCAGTCCTTTGTAGCGCACAGCATCATCCGTGACCTGTGCCCAAATGTCAGGACCATATTGCTTTCTGCCTTCACTCAGCATATGATAGCCCAAATTATACCAGTCTGGCACGAAGTCCCTGAGTGATCTGGCAGCGGCCTTCTCATAGCCGTATTCCTTCCCAGCAGCGAAAAGTGCTTTGTATTCCATGGAGAAGAATGGCTGCCTCCCTCTACCAGACTGACTAAAGGCGGTCTCGGCTATGGTAGCATCACCTTCATAGTACCACCTCGGCAGAGCCAATCCGATCATGCCACCCCAAGCCCAATCACCAAGCACCTGACTGACTATTTTCGTAATTCCCTTTTTGGTATTGTTAAATTGTTTGATGTGCTGGTATTCATGAATGGTCAGGTGGTCGACCCAATCTGTGGCATAGTCAAACTGTGGTGGACGCATAAAAAACTCGGAGCGAAACGGCGCTACAGTGACAAAACCATTTGCTAACACAGTCTGGTGGTGCAGCACAATGGGCACCTTCTTCTTATTAGTACCGATAGATGGTGAGTCTAAGTCCCATAGGTCATGGATAATATTCACGATGCGGTTAGCCTTTGGAGCCAAGCCTTCTGGGAAGATGACTTTGACCCTGTCTGTATTGATCTGCTGCCAGCGTAATCCAAAAGCATCATTACCCAGTGGATTAGACGGGACCTGACTCCATCCCTTAGCCGGCATCCACATGACTGTAACTATTATGATCAAAATCGAGTATGATTTCTTTATCATGCGGTATGGACTATATGCTGCTAAATCGAAAATCATATCTACTTGCTTTTGAAAATCTATGTAAGGATAAAAGTAAAACGAATCAGGCGTATGTGATGTAACTCATGTTGTCAGCTAGCAAAAATCATCACAATTTTTTCTGAATAAATGATAAACGAAACTCCATACTTCAGCTATATCAATTACAAATATTGATGGATGTATGCCATCACTTGTGGCATCTGATTCCAAATAATAAAATGTGAAGCAGAAGAATCAATATCCACAGTCAATAATGATGGTGCTACTTTATCATTGAGATATGCTGCATTCTGCGGAGGCGCTATCCAATCCCGCATACCATGCATGATGATGGTCGGTAGATCGACATCGGTCCAAAGTGACTCTATTTTATTCAGCTCATCTGCATGTGTCATCTTTTCTACAGAAGCAGCGTACATGGCTCCTGAACTAATGTATTTCAAAGGAAACTGGGAAGGCCATGAGGAAAAGAAGAATATTTTCTCGTAAGCAGGATCAATCACAGGGCATACCATGATAGTCGCACTGATATGTGAGGAAGAGATAGCAGAGAGAGCTCCCGCCACTGGACATCCGTAAGAGTGACTTACTAATATATACCTGGGCAAACCAAGCTGATCCATTACCGCCTGTACGGCATTTGCCTGAGCTACCAGAGATGTCTGCGGATGACCGTAGTCACTGTAGCCATATCCCAGCCGATCTACACTAATAAGGGCTGCCGAAGCCAACAAGCTGGAATCCATCTGATAGGGATAAAATCCATCACTGGCTCCCGGTGCTCCATGGATAAATATTATGCCCACATCAGCCTGAGATAGATTGAGACCAGTCACGATGTACCTGATCGATGCATCTTCATAGGGTAAGTGATATATGTCACATTCGACACCCGCCTCCATAAATGCAGCACGAACTTCTGCATCACTCAGCCTTAGCTCAGCTGAAAGAATAAGTATCCCCAGGATGAGCAGTACGACAGCTGTACCAATGCCAAACCACTTGAGTCTACGGCTTAGCTCAGCCTTTGGCATAATATCTTTTAGATCGGATGGTGTTATATTTCAGCTGTAAGACTCCAGTGATGGCCTCTCCGACAATGGATAAATTCATTTTAGAGGTGCCCCTGATTCGGTCTTCGAAGGTGATGGGTATCTCTTTCAACTTGAATCCCAGTGTCCATGCAGCATACTTCATCTCTATCTGAAAAGCATATCCGACGAATCGAATTTTATCTAAGTCGATCGCTTCTAAGACACGTCGCCGATAGCATTTAAATCCACCTGTGGCATCTTTCACAGGCATCCAGCTGACTGCCTGCACGTAATATGATGCCCCTTTAGACAGTAGGAGGCGATCCAGGCCCCAGTTGGCCACTCCGCCACCAGCTACATACCTGGACCCGATGCACACATCTGCACCGCCTTCATGACACTCTTTCCTCATCCCCTCTAAGTACTTAGGGTTGTGAGAGAAGTCTGCATCCATTTCGAATACATATTCATATCCATGAGCTAAGGCGTATCTGAATCCAGCAATGTATGCTGTACCCAGACCAGACTTCTCTGTCCTCTCTAAGATATGGAGTGCATCGGTATGTGTCTGCTGCAGCTTTTTCACGGCTATGGCTGTGCCGTCTGGCGAGCCATCATCCACGATCAGAATATGGAAGGGATGATCCAGTGCGAATACAGCTGCTATGATTTCATGGATGTTTTCGATCTCGTTATAAGTCGGAATGATGACTAAGCTATCAGACAATGATGAATGGATTTTATAGCGTTTCTAATACTTATGTAAATAAACGCTAATATATAGAAGTGATTATAGAATCTGTGAACTATTGAATCGCATAAGCTGATTATCCACCGTTGGTAGATGCTACTCACTAAACCGCAACGGGTCAGATTCTTCCAGAATTTCCATTATGGTATAGAATAAAATTTCAGGATTCGGCTTACAGAAGTAATCACCATCAGTACCGTATGGTGTCCGGTGTTCTCTTGCAGTCAGACAGATGGGCTTAGCGTCTAAATATTCATAAGCACCTTGGACTTCGATGACCTGCTGCATCATGTAAGAGCTAGCGCCACCAGGTACATCCTCGTCCAAGAAGAGCACTTTGTTCGTCTTTTTGATGGACTCTAAGATGCTGTGCTCCAGGTCAAAAGGCATCAGCGTCTGCACATCGATCAGATCGATCGTAACACCTCGAAGTGACAATAGCTGTATGGTCTCCTGTGCTACCCGGACACATGAGCCGTAGGTCACCACTGTCAGATCTGTTCCTGCTTCTATAACCTCCGGCACGCCTAAGGGGACGGTGTATTCACCGATGTTATCAGGAAGTGTCTCTTTGATTCGATATCCGTTTAGGCATTCTACGATGATGGCAGGATCATCCGATTCTAACATGGTGCGGTACATACCCGCTGCTTGTACCATATTACGAGGTGTCAGGATGTAGACTCCGCGTAGACAGTGTAGCATCGCTCCGAGATGGGAGCCAGTGTGCCAGATGCCTTCTAATCTATGCCCTCTGGTCCTGATGATGACAGGAGCTGACTGCAGGCCATTTGTCCTGTAGCGTAGTGTCGCCAGATCATCGACCAGTGGAGTCAGTCCATAGAAGATGTAGTCCAAGTATTGGATCTCGGCTATCGGCCTGAGTCCTCTCATGGCCATGCCTATGGCCTGCCCCATGATGGTCCACTCTCTGATACCACAGTCGAAGACTCTTTCTATTCCATATTCATTTTGGATACCTGCGAATCCTTGATTGACATCACCGATCATACCCACATCTTCACCGAAGGCAAAAGTGTTAGGGTAAGCTGCAAAGGCCTTCCTGAAAAATTCGTTTAAGATTTTGAACCCGACTAATGATTCAGAGGTGTCGCTGTATTCTGGAGCGATCACGGGGACCTTCAGGGCTGACTTTGGCCCAGTGCTGTATAGATTGGTATAGAGCTGCTTGTATTTTTCTTGCGTCGTCCGGTCTATGGTCACATCTAAGCTGTATGAAGAGGACTTAGATTTCCCAATTAAAATTTCGAGTCGTCGTAGATTCTGTACGATCTCGCTCATGTGCGGATTCACAAAGTCGATGACCTCCTGGTGAAGCGTCCTTACGGTATCAATGTACAGATCAGTGTGCTGTAGTTTTTCGTAGATCTCTATGGCCTCTTTTCTTTTGGCTGCTATGGGCGCTCGCAGTTTTTTCCATGCCTTTGCTCTTTCTTCCCTGACGTACTCTTTAGCCAGCTTACGGTATTGGGTGATTGTTTCTTGGTCGATGATGTCGTTTTCTGTCACCCACTCTTCAAACTTGGGGAGGCAGTCATAAGCCTTTTCCCACGCGAGTCTTTCTTTAGACTTATACCGTTCATGTGATCCTGATGTAGAGTGACCTTGAGGCTGAGTCAGCTCGTATACGTGGATCAGTGCAGGCACGTGCCGCTCTCTGACGATGCGGCTGACTTCTTCGATCGTGGCGCAGAGTGCAGCATAGTCCCAGCCCTTGACCTTTCTGATGATCATACCCTGTCCTTCTTCATCGAGCGCTAATCCAGCCAGAGCTTCTGAGATGCTCCCTTTGGTGGTTTGGAGTTCTACAGGTACTGAGATGCCGTAGCCATCATCCATGACCACGGTCAGAAGAGGCACCTTCATCACGCAGGCTGCATTCATAGATTCCCAGAAGACGCCCTCTGATGTACTGGCGTCACCTATGGTGGAGAAGCATATTTCATTCCCTCCATCTGAGAGCTGCTCATAGGATTGCAGCGTTTCTGTAGTTCTGAATTTTTTTGAGGCCAGTGCTAAACCCAGGGCCCTGGCATTAGACCCAGCAGTACTGGAGAGGCAGGCACTGACATTATCTAAGTCTTTGAGCGGCAGCATATTACCTTCTTGGTCTACGAATGCTGTGGCATAGTGATTATTCATCTGGCGGCCTGCTGAAAATGGATCATTCGGACTATCCGCATAGAGCTGCGCAAAATAGTCTTGAATGCTACAGAGTCCTCGATGAAACATAAATGTCTGGCCTCTGTAGTAAGGCGCATAGTAGTCGCCTTTCTGAAAGGCACGTGATATCGCAATCTGCGCCATCTCCTTTCCATCACCCGTCACACCAAACTTTGCCTTACCCGTCAGAACCTCTCTTCTGGCTAAGATACTTACCTCCCGAGAGACCACACTCAACCAATAATCTTTACGAACCTCATTGTGATGTCGCGTCTGCGCATCAGTCGCTGATGGCAATAATTCGGTAAACGAAGGGTGCTCTAATATCATTCAGCTAAATCAGATAAGTGAGTAATGGTACTATAACAACATGATGGCACAAAAGTAAGAATAATGATGTCAATTAAATATCTAATGTTAAGCTTGCTGAGCGAAATGAGAGCGGTAATCAATACATATTATAGCTTTCATAAATATTTAATTGGCGATTAACACTACATTAACGAGGTATTTACGTGGGAATACTTGTATGGAACTCACTAATTAACTTACTTTTGTAGTAAATAAAATTATTAAAATGAAATCCTTACTATTTACAGTGTGTTTCGCTTTGGTGAGTTTTCTTGCAGTTGGTCAGATAGATCAGAATCAAGATGCAGCCCCAGCAGATGGTCCAGTGATGTCCTTAGAGTCATTAGTTGTTGATTATGGTACGATTGAGCAGCATTCAGAGCCGCTAAGAGTATTAAAATTCACAAATACGGGTACGTCTCCATTAATCATCAAGTCTGCAAGAGGAAGCTGTGGATGTACGGTACCTGATTTTCCAAAGGAGCCGATCATGCCTGGAGAAGAAAGCCAGATAGAAATCAGATACGCGACTAATAGATTAGGCAAGTTCTCGAAGACTGTCACGCTGACCACTAATGAAGGTGGCGATAACAGAGTCATCAAGGTCCAAGGCCATGTCAATGAGTCCGAGCAGAGTGTCCCAGATGCACCAGCTAACATCTTCAAAGATGTAAACACCAAAACTGACAAAACAAAAACGAAAGGAGTGAATAACTAATCATTTCTAAGCGATATATAGAAGGCTTTGGGTAATTACTCAAAGCCTTTTTTTTATGCTGAAAATCAACCAAATTTCTGAATCTTTGTTTTACAGTCTAACATAAATATAGAAGCTTTGATCGCTGTATTATCCCCCGCTAAGACATTAGATTATGATCCTTTGGATCGTAAGTTTGAGACCTCTCTACCACAATTTGTGGCAGAAAGCGCCTCTCTGATTAAGACGCTCAAAAGACAGTCTAAAAAGAGCATAAAGGCACTCATGAAGGTGAGTGATGCGATAGCCGAGCTGAATGTGAATCGCTATAAATCCTACGACGAAACCTTCCAGTCAGAGACGGTAAAAGAAGCCATCTTCGCTTTCAAAGGCGATGTATACCGAGGCTTTGATGCTGAGAGTCTGACTAAGTCTCAGATCAAGTATGCTAATAAACATGTAAGAATCTTGTCGGGACTCTACGGTATTCTGAAGCCATTAGACCTGATGCAGCCCTACCGACTGGAGATGGGTACTAAGCTAAGTACCCGCAGAGGTAAGAATCTTTATGAATTCTGGAACGATAAGATCACGGCATCACTCAATGAAGAGCTTAGCGGCTATAAGCAGCCTATCATTATAAACTTAGCGTCTAACGAATATTTTAAATCAATCAAAACAGATCAGCTCGATGCTGACATCATCAATGTCACTTTCAAGGAATATAAAGGCGAAGAGCTGAAGTTTATCTCCTTTCACGCGAAGCGGGCGAGAGGACTGATGGCTAGGTACATGGTGCAGAATAAGCTTACGAAGCCTGAGCAATTAAAGCATTTTGACCTTGAAGAATACCATTATTCAGCAGAAGGATCTACTGATCATGAGTTATTATTCATAAGATAGTTTAGTCTATGGATTTATTCTGTTGATCCCTTTGTTAGAATGATTAGGCTATCTATTTTCTAGTCTTTGTTTATTCTTTTTAACTATACACTATGGCTGACGCTGATATATATAGAATGGCTCGTAAAAGAGTCAGACAAAAGAGAAAGTTTTATACCCATTTCATGAGTTGGCTGGTCATGAGTGTGTTTTTCATTTTGCTGAATCTATTTACTGCAGATTTCTTTTGGGCTATATTTCCCATCTTAGGATGGGGTGTGGCTATTGCTTTTCATGCCATTAAAGTCTTTTCATTCACTTACGGAGATGACTGGGAGCAGAGAGAGATCGAGAAAGAAATCACCAAAATCAAAAGTCGAGAGGGTGCCTATGCCCAGGAAGAATTCTCCTCAAAAGAAGAATTCGTCTAATTAATATCAGCTTCTTACCAGACAACTTTAAGCTATTATAAAAATATCGTACGTTAAAGCTTCGTATTTTCAAGTCTATGGTGTAATATTTGCACCGTATTCTACATTACACTCCCAGACATGGATGTTAAGAATCGAAATCTATTAAAAGAAAGGTTTCACGAAGTCATTTTTGAGGCTGATACTAAAGAGGGCAAACTCTTTGACATCATCCTCCTGTTTATGATTATCGCCAGTGTCGTATCAGTAATGATGGAGACAGTCCCTTCTTTAGATGAAAATCTGAGGTATGTCATCCATAACATTGAGTGGATCTTTACCATATTCTTCACCATCGAGTATTTCCTGCGTATTTATTGTGTCTACAAGCCTAAGAAATACATCACCAGCTTCTTTGGCATCATCGACCTCTTAGCTATACTGCCCAGTTATCTGAGCCTCATTTTTGGAGGGGCACAGTCGCTGATGGTCATCAGAGCTCTGCGCTTACTGAGGATATTCAGAATATTCAAGATGCTTAGCTTTCTGAATCATGGTCATGTGCTCTTAGCGGCCCTACGCGCCTCAAGGCCAAAAATTCTGATATTCCTGACCTTTCTGCTCATCTTCGTGAGCATCATGGGCTCAGTCATCTACCTCATAGAAGGTGGTAATCCCGAGAGCGGATTCGATAGCATCCCGAGAAGTGTGTACTGGGCTATTGTAACCATGACGACTGTAGGCTATGGAGACATACATCCGCGTACTGAGCTTGGCCAATTCTTCGCCGCACTCATCATGATCTGCGGCTATGCCATCATCGCTGTACCTACAGGCATCGTCAGCTCAGAACTGACTAAAGATGAACTCAAAGACAACTCTACTCAGGCCTGCCGCTTCTGCTCAGAAGAAGGCCACGATGTCGATGCTACCTTCTGCAAATACTGTGGTGAACTACTCAATGACACTGGGAATAATTAGAGTAAGTCAGAAGTAGTTACTGACTTAATTTCTATTATAGATGCGAATCGTAAGTTGCTTGCGAGTCTATCGCTATTCCATCGTTACATGAGCCTATAGCCCACGCACATGAACATTAAGATGCTGGAACGCGTAAGACGTGTAGCATTCTTTTGATGCTGTACTTCCCTGCGCCACTATTGGCGATCAGCAGCAAAAGACCACCGCATATAGCCATATTTCGCATGAATTGTAGAGAATTGACGCGTCTGTACTCGATGGGATCATTCCAAAAAGAGAAGACGATCAGAGTGAAAGGAACCAAATAAAGCAGCAGAAAAAAGGCTCCGATATTCGCGTAGTAGCCGATCAGGACCATTAGACTACCAAAGATCAAAAAGACCAGCATCGCTAAAATGAGTAAATCCTGATTCCATGTGATTCCGTAGGACGTCATGGTATCCTTCGTGTTCTGCCAGAAACCAATGGTATCATATACTTCAAAGAAAAAAATCAATGAAATAAAGACTCGTCCGATCAAATCCGCTAAATCCTTCATTTTTAAAAATTTATTCCTCTATTTCGATATGATGGTATAACACAGACCCAAGTATCCATAGAGAACAGGCCGCGAAGTAACCAAAGAATATTGTAAAACGCTGAATATCATGCCAAGTGTTTTGAGACTTTTCGAGCCACATTGATGCCATCCATGGCTGCTGATAAGATCCCTCCAGCATATCCCGCGCCCTCACCACAAGGGAAAAGTCTCTGTATCCCAGGGCTCATCAGACTATCCTTATCTCTCGGTATTCGGATGGGTGAGCTCGTCCGACTCTCTAATCCGACGATGACAGCTTCCTCAGTCAAGTATCCCTTCATCTTTGATTCAAACGCCAAGATCGCTTCTCTTAGTTTTTGGCTAATGTAGTCCGGTAGTAGCTCATGCATAGGTGCCGCATATACTCCAGGAATATAAGAGCTGCTCATATCATCACCAGACAGCTGATGGCTGACAAAGTCTGTCAACCTCTGAGCTGGAGCTCGCTGAGAGCCATCACCAGCTTCGAAGATCGCTTGCTCTATGGATCTCTGATAATCTACCCCTGCCAAGACGCCGGTAAATCCTTCTTCTGCCAGATAAGCTTGAGATATTTCCACTACCGTACCCGCATTCGCGTAGGGTGAGTCCCGCTTTGAGAGGGACATGCCATTGACGACCATCTCTCCTGGCGAAGTGGCAGCCGGTACGATCAGACCTCCAGGACACATACAGAATGAGAATACACCTACCCCACTCACTTGACAAGCCAAGCTGTAGCTGGATGCGGGCAAATTCTCCTCTCGCTTACGCTGATTATATTGTATCTGATCGATCAGTGCTTGTGGGTGTTCTATCCTGACACCCAGGGCAAAATCCTTCGCCTCCAAACTAATGTCATGCTTGATGCATAGCTCAAAAATATCCCTTGCGGAGTGCCCTGTAGCCAAGATGACAGCATCAGCTATGATATCGACAGGTGCGCCACCCTCGATCGAGACCATAGCGCCCATACAGCGCTTAGCCTCCATGACGAAGTCCACGACACGATGCTGGAACAAGACCTGGCCTCCACAGGCGATAATGTTTTCTCTAATCTGCCGGATAATAGCCGGCAGCTTATTAGAGCCTATGTGTGGATGCGCATCGATCAGGATGTCTTGATGTGCCCCATGCTCTACCAGAATACGCAGGATACGCTCTATGTTACCTCGCTTGTGCGAGCGGGTGTACAGCTTTCCATCAGAGTAGGTCCCTGCGCCTCCCTCACCAAAGCAATAGTTAGAATCAGGATTGACCTCACCAAACTGCTGGATGGCTCTGAGATCCCTTCTTCTGGCTTGGACATCTTTACCTCTCTCAATGATCATGGGTGTGAGCCCTTGTTGGATGCACTCTAAGGCTGCAAAATATCCCGCTGGCCCAGCTCCGATAATCAGCACCTTTCTCTCAGAATTTACGATCTGCGGCATGAAGCCCGGGGCAGAATCTTGCTCCTCACGGTCCATTATAGCCTTCACTCTTAATCGATAGACTGGCCTACGTGGTCTGGCATCTACAGATCTCCTGATGATTTTGACCTCTTGTATGTCTGAAGCTGAAACCTTAAGTTTTGACGCTGCCTTACTCAGGATCAATTCTTCATTGTACAGGTCTGCAGGACTGACACTGATTTCGATGCTTTCATTCTGATTCTTACCCAAGTCTGTGTAGCTTTAGGTTACAAAAGTACGCTAAATCAAGGGTCGATCAGAGATATTAATGACCTCAATCACCCTAAAATAGCTTCAAAAATGACCTTTTTAGACGATAAGTCACAGAGTGTCAATGACTTAGTAAAAATCTACCGATCCGTTGTGTAACATATGCTTTTTACTTACTTTTGCATTCCATTTCAAAAAACAGGTACTATGCCAAAGATGAAGACCAATTCCAGTGCAAAGAAGAGATTCAAGCTTACTGGCTCTGGTAAAATCAAAAGATTTCAAGCGAATACGTCTCACATGATGAGAAATAAGTCGAAGAAAGCGAAATTAAAATTAAGAGGTTCTACTACAGTATCAAAGGCTGATACTAACAGAATACTGAGCCTTCTATGTATCAAATCATAAAAAAGATATAAGCCATGCCACGTTCAGTAAATGCTGTAGCATCCAGACAACGAAGAAAAAAGATATTAAAAGAAGCTAAAGGCTACTTCGGAGCTCGTAGTAAAGTATACACAGTCGCCAAGAATGCAGTGGAGAAAGCAGGTGTCTATGCATACAGAGATAGAAAGGCGAAGAAGAGAGAGTTCAGAAAGCTGTGGATCGCCAGGATCAATGCTGGAGCCAGAGAGCACGGTGTCAGCTACTCAAAGTTGATCAATGGATTGATGAAAAAAGACATCCAGCTGAATCGAAAAGCCCTTGCTGACTTAGCATGTAATCATCCAGAAGCTTTCAAGGCTGTGGTCGATCAGGCTGTCTAAAGAAGTAAGTGTACATGAAAAGACGAAGGCTCACATCATTTTGTGGGCCTTTTTTTTATGCCCCATTTTGACGCAGTGCTCTCTGCTGTATAGAGCCGTTTCTTCTTATCTTAGGGACATCAATTCTTGCAATAGACTGATCTAATGATACGAAGAATCAAACTTGCCTACACCCTGTATAATCTCTTTCACAAGAAGCAGCTCAGTCATAATATCCCGTTATACCGAGAGCTGGGCCTTCGCAAAAAATACTATTCTTCTATTTCCAGTGCGGACTTCTCAGGAATTGATCCAGAGTCAATTTTGATGGGATCAACGCTTGACTCTGAAAAACTATCGACCATTGATCTTTTCAGAAATGCCCATGGAGACACTCAGACCAGCATCCTCAATTTCGAAAAGAATGGCTACTGCATTATCCGTAACTACTTAGACCAGCATAACGTAAACAAAATTAATGCGACCATCGACAGTCTCCGCAGCTCAGGGCAGCTCAAGTTTACCTACGGGAATAAGCTGATGTTTGCCATCCGACAGTCATCCTATCTACATGGCATTTGGGCAGATTCAAGCTTAAAGCTGTTATTAGATGCGCTTATTCAGGGTGATGCTACCTTGTTTTCCAGCATCAACTTCTTACGAGGGAGCCAGCAAAAATCTCATTCTGATAGCATTCACATGACTACATTCCCCTTGGGAGGACTTTTAGGCGTTTGGATGGCGCTAGAAGATATAGATGAGGATAATGGCCCGCTCCATTACTATCCTAAAAGTCACACCCTACCCTACTATCTGAATCAAGACTATGACAACGAGGGTAATCGATTTCTCATAGGTCATCAGACCTACGCTGAGTACGAAAAAATGATCAGCTCCAAAATCGAGGCTCAAGGCATGAAAAAACAAGTCTTCACCGCCAAGCGAGGTGACTTACTGATATGGCATGCTAACCTTATCCATGGCGGTGAGCCACAGCGAGACAGCAGTCGTACTCGCCAGAGTATGGTGCTGCACTACTTCGATAAAAATAGAGTCTGCTATCATGAGATCACTCAGCGACCAGCCCTGCTGCATAAGGGAATGTAAAAGGCAACAAAAAAATGATGACAATTCGAGAAAACAGGCTAAGTGATGAACCCAGCACTTTCAGCGTAGAAGTTCATCTACCTTATCTTGACAAAATAGTCGGATCAGTATATCACTTACTTCTCATCGCCTCTACTGGGTCCAGTCCAGAAGCTTGTAATGCGGGCAGCATACCTGCCAGTATACCTATGATGACCGAAGAGCCTAAGCCGATGATGATATTCATCGCTGAGAGGCTAATGGTAAAGGGTATCACTGCGGATATGCCCTTAGCTACCAGATAGACCATCAAAATGCCTAACAGCCCGCCTAGTAGACACAGAAACACGGCCTCGATCAAAAACTCTGACAAGATCACAGCCCGTTTAGCACCCAGTGCCTTTTTGATACCGATGATGTTCGTTCTTTCCTTCACTGATACAAACATGATATTGGCTACACTGATGAGCCCTACTATGATCGCAAATCCACCGATGAAGTATCCTCCGATACTGACATTCCCAAAAAATCCTTCTACAATATTCGTGAATTGTGAAATGGTGTTGATCGAAAAATTATCATCTTCCATCGGCCTGAGTCGACGGATAGCTCTGAGCTCTCCCGTGAGTTCGTCTTTCATCGCAGCTAGACTGACCCCTGGCTTAGGTTTTACGTAGATGATTCTGCCAGCCTCAAATCTGTTCTTCCCCTTCGTGTTAACGAATCGCTTAGCCGTATTATAACCCATCCAAGTCACCACGTCTAACTGCTGTACATTGAATGGATTCTCACCCTCTTCTTTTAGAATTCCGATGATTTGAAATTTGTGCCCCAGCATTTTCAGCTCCTTACCTAGGGCTTCTTGCTTAGGGAACAACTCTTTAGCGACCTCAGCACCGATGATCACCTTAGAAGCGCCTGTATCATATTCATTCTTAGAGAAGTATCTGCCCTTAGCGATCTCCATATCCTGTATCTCAGGAAAATCATAGGTTGTCCCCAGAATAGAGGAACCTTCTAAACTGTTAGCTCCATTCTTTAAAGTCTTACCCTCTATACCGATAAGATAAGCGACCGCATCTGCTAGCTGCAATCGATCACTCAATTCTTTATAATCATTTTCAGAGGGCGAGGGTCGCTGGTAGTACTTCCAAAAATTTTGGCCTGGATCCTCATCCCAAGGAAAGACATCGACCATGAGAATCTCCTTGCTGATGCCTCCAAATAGATCCAGGATGGAACCTTCTAATGAGTCTACCGCCGCCTGCACCGATATAATACAGAATATGCCAATCGTGATCCCTAAAAGCGACAAAAAGGATCTCAACTTACTCGATCTCAGCTGTTGAAAGGCGAGTCTAAAACTCTCTATGATGGTCCTGAAGAATAATTTCACTGGCTCAAAATACGTTATTGTATGCCTCTATGCTTCAATTAAGCATGTTTAATCATCGAACTTTTAGAGATAATAAGCCGTTATAAGACCATAATGGTGAAAGCTCATCATAATATAACAGCTTAGTGCTATAAAGGCTGACATATTCCGCTCAAAAAGCTATTTTTGCACGTTCTAAAATCACACATATGAAGCGTCTATGATGCACATCGCTATGAGTCCTAAGTGAAGGATATCTAATAGTTATTTGCTCATTGGCATTTTGCACTGAAATCTAAATATATGAAGACTAAATTATCAATGTTCAATTTTGAATTACCTGAAAAGCTAATTGCTAAATATCCATCGAAACAGAGAGATGAAGCAAGGCTCATGGTAGTACACAGAGACACTGGAAAAATAGAACACAAAATATTCAAAGATGTCTTGGAATATTTTGATGATGGCGATGTCATGATCATGAACGATACTCGAGTGTTTCCAGCTCGACTGTATGGTAAAAAAGAGAAAACAGAAGCTAATATCGAAGTCTTCTTACTGAGAGAACTCAATAACGAGAGCAGACTCTGGGATGTCTTGGTCGATCCTGCACGAAAGATCAGAGTGGGTAATAAATTATACTTCAGTGACAAAGAAGGTAATGATATCTTAATCGCAGAAGTGGTCGATAATACCACCAGCAGAGGAAGGACTATCAGATTCTTTCATGAAGGTACAGAAGAAGAGTTCAGAAATATATTAGAACAGCTCGGTAATACGCCACTGCCTAAGTACATTGAAAGAGAAGTAGAGGCATTAGACAAGGAGCGCTACCAGACAGTCTATGCCAAGAATACCGGCGCTGTAGCTGCTCCCACAGCAGGTCTGCATTTTAGCAAAGAGCTACTTAAGAGACTAGAGATAAAAGGAATCAACTTCGCTAATATCACGCTCCACATCGGTCTTGGTACGTTTAGAAGTATTGACGTAGAGGATCTATCTAAGCATAAGATGGATGCAGAATACTTTAAGATAGACGATCAGGGTGCTGCGGTGGTCAATGCTGGCATCAAAGCGCGCAAAAGAGTCTGTGCCATTGGTACGACCTCAATGAGATCCATCGAGTCTGCTGTATCAGCTGAGTCACTGCTCAAGCGAGCTGAAGGCTGGACGAATAAATTTATCTTTCCACAATACGATTTTAGTATTGCTAACTCAATGATCACTAATTTCCATTTACCGAAATCAAGCCTGATGATTATGGTGTCAGCCTTCGGCGGTATGGAATTGATCATGTCTGCCTATGAAGAAGCAGTCAAAGAAAAGTATAAGTTCTTCAGCTACGGAGACGCGATGATGATACTCTAAGCTAAACTAGCATGTCTACTGCTCTCAGAAGGCGGTTCGTATCATTGGTTCTTTTTTCTAAAGCTTGATGCATGGATCACTTTAGAGAAACGAAACATGATTTAAGCTAATTTATTCATTGATAAGGCGTAACATATAAGCATTATCACTATTTGTCTTTTCTATAGCCAATATTTGGATGTGAAATAAATTTTTATAGTTTTGCACGAAATTTAGGGCCATAGTGGAACTAGATAAGAGGTATTAGGCATTGGAGATAATGAATATTAAAAACTAATTTTTTACATGTATTGGACATTAGAACTAGCACATCATCTTGAAGACGCACCATGGCCTGCTACCAGAGATGAATTAATTGATTACGCCATCCGATCTGGAGCACCTCTTGAAGTATTGGAGAATCTACAACAGATAGAAGACGAAGGTGAGATATATGAAAATATGGAAGACATATGGCCAGACTATCCCCGAAAAGACGACTTTCTATTTAATGAGGACGAATATTAACTAGCTGGGATTGCCAGGTGTCGGAGAAGCATATGACCATATCCAGTAAGAAAATCATCATCGCGATCGATGGATTTTCTGGATGTGGGAAGTCCACCCTGGCTAAGGACCTATCAGCAGCTTTACATTATACGCATATTGATACCGGAGCTCTATACAGAGCTATCACCCTGCACTGCATCCAGCACAATATAAATGTGGCGGATATCCACAGCGTCATGGCTGCTACTACATCTGCCGATATAAAACTCAAGGTAGAGGGTCACACGACTAAGACAATCCTAAATGGTGAGGATGTCACGGACAGAATTAAAAATCCAGACGTAGCCGCTAAGGTCAGTGAAGTCGCCAAGATCAGCTCCGTCAGAGCTCATCTCAAGGCATTGCAGCAAAGTTTTGGAGAGCAGAAGGGCATCGTTATGGACGGCCGTGATATAGGCACAGTCATATTCCCTCAGGCCGAGCTGAAACTATTCATCATCGCAGATATAGAAGAACGATCCAGACGCAGGCTCTTAGAAATGGAGGAAAAGGGCGTATCCTACACCATCGAAGAGGTAAAGGCTAACCTTCTGAAGCGAGATCACATCGACTCATCGAGAGAAGTAGCGCCCCTGAAAAGAGCAGATGACGCTATCATTATCGATACCACTTATCTGAGTCGCCAGGACCAATTAGAGAAGGCTCTCAGCTTAGTCAAAGAAGTAAAAAATTAAAATTATCGTAGAAGGGTCACATCCCCAGAACGGACGAATTCCTTACCATCCTCATCAATGATTTTTACGACGAATACATAGACACCTGAGAGGAGCTCGTCATTATTTTGATTGGTCCCGTCCCAACCTATATATTCGCTGAGCATTGATATATTACCTTCTGTATAGACTTCATTGCCCAGACGGTCGAATATAGCTATCGTCGAAATGCTGGCATTAGGGTTATTGAGATTGATCTTAAACTTGTCATTCGGTGGCAGAGCATTCACCATAAAAGAATTAGGGATATACACTTTTAAGTCCTGCAGGACTGTGATATCTAAGCACTGTTGGTATTGGCATCCGTCCATAGCTAAGGTGACATCAGCACATAATTCTCCACTCACAGATGAGGTAAAAGACACAGATTCACTACAATCATTGTCACAGATTCGATTGCCATTGTAGCTCCATATCACCTCGCTAAATTCAAGTGCATCTTGACCATTGTCGAGGACATACTCGACATTAAATCCTTCTTTCACTTCTGTCTCACCCTGAATTTGCAAATCTAAAGTAACAGCTGGCTCTATGGTGACCTCAGTCTGAGTCATGCAGCCATTATCATCAGCGAATTCGATAAGATAGGTACCGGAAGGCAATTCGTAACCAGACTCTGTGACCTGGTCATCACCTACGAATACCATGTAGTTACCAATGTTAGTTACTTCGAGTGTCGGCATTTCTGTCGCACACTCTGTGTCGATGATGCTAAAGTCCACTTCCAGTTTATCCGTTATCTCTATGGTGATCTGTTCTGTAAAAGGACAACCCGCCTCGATGTACTCCAGCTGTATCGTATGGCTGCCTACGCCCGCCAAATTGGGAAAGAATGTACCATTGTCATTGACACCAGTACCCGTCCAAAATGACTCTCCTCCCCTCTCAATGCCTTGTATATCGGCTATGATCTGAATGGGGTCGAGATTACTTTGCTCATTAAGGCAAAGTGGTCCTATAGGCTCTATATCGATCCTAATGATAGGGCACAGCTGTCTGGAGCCTATGGTCATCGGACTTATATCTGTACAGCTACAGCTACTATCATCAATGCCCACACTGAATTCGATTATATTTTGTCCTTCTTCGAATACATAGACATAAGAGGAAGAAGCAGTCGATTCTACGTATTCTCCATCAGCATAAAGTGAATAGCTATTGGCGCAGGATACCTCACTCCAATTAAATGTAACTGAGGCAGAGTTTGCGTTAGCTCTGACGCTTTCTACCAGCTCGGTCTTATCGACTATCACTGTCTTTATGTCTGACTCCAGTCTGCATTGACCATTGTCTATGACAATATTTAGCTGATATTCTCCTTCGGCTAGCCAGTTGATCTCTAAGTCTCCTGGTAGTTGACCCGTTATTTCGGGATTGCCCTCTGCGGTAATCGTGTAATCTTCGGGATCAGCGATCGGCCCGTCGTATGACAGCGTGAGCGGCATGTTGTCACAGGTACGCTCAGCGATAGTAAATAAGATACCTGCATCGAAAGATGTCACGTTGACGGTGACCACTTCTGATCTGTATTCGCATGCTCCATCTTGAAGTACGGCCTGAATCGTGAAGCTGCCAGCACCAGATGCGACAGGATCAAACGCACCATCTGCACTTATGGTGCCAGTGCTCTCCCAACTCACCATAGGGTCAGACACACTACCCACTATAGAGCTTGTAAAGCTGATAGGTGCTGTAGTCGGCTCTAAGCAGACTGTCTGAGATGACTCTAGTATAGAGATAGTCACAGCATTAAGATCAGCGCATGAGACTGCACCACAGGTGCTGACACCAGTGACTGAGCAGCCTCCAGGTAGATCAGCTATCAATTCAAATTTTACTTCTTGTCCAGGATTGACTCCTGCATAGGTATATGATGTGAAGCTTGATGATAATACATCGACGATCGCTCCATCCGCCAGTAAGGTATAATTTAAAACTTGGTCTACTGCCGTCCATGAGAGTTCGACTTCTGAGGTAGAAACACTCTCGCAATTTAGAGCAATAGAATAATCAGTAGATGTCCCTTGTGCGGTAGCAATATCGAATGAACAGCTGCCTTCTTCACCTGTGACGATGATGGTCAAGCTATATTCTCCCGAGGATTCTATGGTAAGGACAGTATCATCTCCGTCAGCATCAGAGACTGCAGCACCAGAGGCATCAGTCCATTGATACTCTACGCTGGAATTAGAGCTTCTCGATATACTTCCTACAAAATTGATGGTGCCACATGGTGAGGATTCTAAGTCTCCTGAGGCGTCAATGACCGTGAGCTCATAGATCAGTAGCGAATCACAGCCTGTAGAAGCACCATTTTCAATTCTGGCTCGACCTGAATAATTCTCTGTAAATGTGATCCCTTGAAAGCTATGAGGTCCTGATCCACAAAATTCTTTTTCAATGATCGTAGGTGTCGAGGGAGAGATAGGCGCCAATGGAGCAATAACTTTACTGGCACATCCTCCTGTACTGACTTCTATTTCCAGCTGAGTCGCATTAAGATCCATGATCGGCTCTGTAAAGCGAGGGTCTGGATGAAAAATATCGGGAAAATCTTCTAAGCAGAACTCAAAAGGATCTAAGACTTCATCATCGCCTGATTGGATGGTAAATGAAGCTTGATAAGCAGCTGGTGCACGCGAGCATTCATTGACTAAATCTACCTTGAGCGTGTAGTCTCCTTCCACATTTAAGGTATAAAGAAATTGATTCGAATAGGATATGGTATCGAGGACGATCTCTCCTGTGGTCGCATTTTCGATTTGCCATTCAGCCTGTCGGAAGCCCTCATTATCACTCATCACCGTCATGTCCAAATCTGCAGACTTGCAGAAGTCGCTGTCATCTCCTTCTATGTCCACTCCATTGATCATGACTCCATCGATATCCTTAAAAGCATAAGTCCCGAAGCCAATTAGATTTCTAAATCTGTATTTACATGTAGAAGATGAATATCCATCCAAAATCAGGTAGTACTCTTCGCCAGGAATTAATGTAGTCACTTGGATGCGATAATCTCTTTTTCGTATGGGGTCTGAATCGCAATGCAGCACTTGTATGTCATCCCTATCTCCACCCAGCAGTGATATCTGCAGGCCCGTGAATGAACCTCCACCCTCGCAGGATAGAATATCCATAGAAATGAGACCTACTGGTGCTGTAGCAGTCAGCTTATAAAAGACAGGATTCTGGACGTTAAATGAGGTGCCTCCACAAAAGGCGATAAGAGGATCAAAAATAGGGTCTATCTCAGCCTTATAAGTCTCCAATGCCAGTTCGTCATATTCAGAAGTGTCTTTGGTCTCGAATGGAGGAAGAACGGAAGAACGGACTAACTCTGAAGAGGGATCGCACACGGTCTCCGAGTCATCCCAGAAGGACTGAGAAAAAATCGACGCAGGGACTAATAAAACTGCACAAACACACCAACAAATGAATAACCTGTACCCTTTACTCATGAATAATCAAAATATAGATTCTTTGAATTATTCTACTATCCTTCAGAATTAAAAGTAAAAGTAGTTATTTGATCAAGCTAAAACGAATGATTTCCAGAGAATTATGATTAAAATATGCTAATTAACTAATACGTAAATATATTCCGGGTCACACAATAAATCTGGTCTATCTGACTAAGGTAAATCCCCCTGATAACTCTCTCTGTCTGCCATTTGCTAATATGACGGTTGCCTTGTAGCCGTACACGCCTACTTCTGCAGTTTGTCCATTGAATGTGCCATCCCATCCGTATGGTTCTGAGGGGTCGATACCTGACTCACGATGGACCTGATTTCCCCATCGATCAAACACAATAAACTCGCTGATCTGACTGGTCGCACGATTGGGAAATATGCGAAATATGCCATTATCACCCGCACCTGGCATGAATACATTAGGGGCATAAATTAAGGATCTGCGCTCTTCTATGTCTACCATGATGGCGTCAGTCACCACACATCCACGATCGGTAATAAGCTCTATACTGACTGTCACATCGCGCTGAGCACTGACATTGATGCTGTCAGTACCCGAAGCAAACTCAGCACCATCTACGAGCCAAATGAGATTAGCAGCACTCAGACCCGCGGTATCCAGAGTTACACTGAATGGCTCTCCCTGAAACTCCATCCGATCATCGCCCAATGAGATTGAGGTTTCACTGGCTTGATCTATTGTAAAATCACGCTCCAAGAGACATCCATTGCGATCCTTGATAAATACGGTATAGGAACCAGGCGCCAAGCCATCTATTACATCAGCTTCCGAAAACAACATATTGTCGAGACTCAGCTGCAGCGGCCCCTCAGCCGCCCCATCAGTGGATAGAATCATAATGGCTCCATCATTGGCATCAAGACAGGATTCTTCTTGTATTTCTACCTCCGCAGCTGTAAATTCATTGACCTGCTCATTGATCTCTACTGTTCTAATATTAGTACATAGATTATTGAGATTCACGACATTCAGATTATATGATCCTGGAGTCGCTACATCGATCGTATTCTCATTCGTAGCGCCAATGATCTCGCCATCAACGGTGGTCCACAGATACAAAATATCGGAACCTGAAGCGGATGCCGAGCCATCTATGGTCACCTCCTCCCGATCGCACACGAATGCGCCTACGACTGAAGTATTGATAACTGGACTCATCGTATCTAAGCCTATAACCAGACTCGTATCTGATATACAGCCTTGATCATCTCTTACTTCCAGAAGATATGTGCCTGCCTCCGTCACATTTGGTGTCAGTTCTAATAGCCTATTAAAAGAAGGTGTGATCCATACGACGTCTGATACGCCTGAGGATATTGTCGGATTCAGTGTGATATCAATTATTTCGCAAGTAAAGACGGTATCGTTCACATTAGATATCTCAATAGTAGACTCTGGGATGCCAATGTATACACTATCTCTCACCTCACAGTCATCACTGCCGATCACCGAGATGGTATACAGTCCTGTATCCACAATCATCGGATTTAGGGCATTGGAAATAAAACCATTGGGTCCTTCCCAGATGACAAGCTGTGCGTCTGGTGGAGCTGACGCATCGATGGTAATCGGAGAAAAATCACAAGCAAACTCGTTATCCTCAATGTTCACCTCGAATGGTGGCTCACGTATCAGATCAAAGGTGTCACGCCTCGTACAACCATTACTACCCACAGCTTCGACTACGTATGCGCCTATATCTCCTACAATTACCGAACTCTCCAAAGAAGAAAACGATGATGGTCCAGACCATTCAAAGGCAGCATCTAATTCATCAATGATCAAGTTAAGCGTAGTCACAGAGTCCATGCACTGAAGATTATTACCGATTATGGCGATCATCGGCGCAACTGTATCAGCCAATACTTCTAAAGAGTCTAAACCTGGGCAATTATTGACATCAATGGTCCTGACAGTATAGAGCCCTGGATCTGATATCACGGGTGATTCTTCTAAGGATAAAAATTCACCTGGACCACTCCACTGATATCTAGTGATGTCATTCTCAGTGATCACTTGCAGCGACGCAGAATCAAATTCACAACTGAGGCTAACCTCCATAAAGTCAAGTCCATAAGTCTCGGAGAAAAGAACCACCTCATAGCGCTGGGTATCCCGACAGCCAGTGATAGATGAGGCGACAAAGCTGTAAATGCCAGCTTCATTTACGGTCGGTGATAATTCAGTATACTCGATTCCGCTGGGGCTAATCCATAGAGGATCAGTTGGTAACATAGTATCAATAAATATAATATCTACTTCTGATATCATACAGCTGAGTGTGTCTATATTAAAATTAAAGCGAGTGACACTAGAGTCCCTTTCGACCAAGACAGAGTCAGTCGCTGGGCATCCATTAACTCCGAATACGGTAGCTGTATACATACCTTCGACTGCCACAGTCGGCACCAAATCTTCAGAAGTATATCCCTGTGGTCCAGCCCATTCCACTCGCTCAGGCACCTCGTCTATGATGAGCTGAAGGGAGACCTGTGGCTCGGCGCAAGTGAGCTGCCCAGAAGCCATGATGTCATCTATCAGCAGCTCGTCCTTGTCAGTCAGGATCGTGACAGTCGCTGTGTCGGCACAGCCTGCTGCATTAAAGACGATGAGCTGATACTCTCCAGGCTCAAAGACCTGGATCTGAGGTCCTGAGGGAGAACCAATAAAAGCCCCTGGCGGACCAGACCAGACACGCTCAAAATCTGGTGTGACCACCGACTGACCTCCGCCGAGAAAGATGGTATCAATGTCACAGTTCAGACTTGATGCAGTAGCGCTGATGACAGCCTCCATCTCGATGACCTCGATATTAATTTTAGCTATAGAATCGCAGGTAGCACGGCCAAATGGAACCAATAATAGCTCTTCTTCAAAGGACGCCTCCCCCATAAACTCGAATAGACTACCCGAGCAAATGATGGTATCCAGAAACAGAGTATCTATGATATTAAGCGTCTTCACCCTGATGCATTGGCTCGTGATATCTGCACAAATGCTGGATGGCACCTGATCAATAAATCTCTTAAAGTCGTCCAAGTCTCCTTGTGATGCCATCTGCCTGATCTCGGATTCGAAACTGGCGTCATATGACAGTCCACAAATCTCAAAATCAGCCGCTCCAAATGCCCTTACATCAGGTGCCGCAGTGACATCAAATATCTCTCGATTAAATTCATCCGCAATGACGAACTCATATCTATAATTAGGATCCGCAGGATCAGTAGCCCCTTCGATGTCCAGAAAATCAAGCAGAAGATTATTATCAAATACACATATGGTGGTGTCTAAGCTGTTCTTAAACTGTCCAGCTGAAGCCATACATGCTTCGCAGCCGATACCTGCCTCATCACAAAACTCGATCCCAATAAATTCTATCTGGCCTGCATCAAATGCGATTTCGTCTGCGATCTCTACTGTCCAAATCCCATTGACAGGACCAGCATCAAATGCTTCCAAGCAGCCGCCAAAGGGATAATACGACCCCGTATAATTCTCTAAGGTTCTCCAGTTAGCATCATTAGCCCAGACGTCATCTACAATATCTGGATCAGGCATAGCGGTCTCGATGCAAGGAACAAATGTGACATCCCAATTGACTAATTGGGTATTGGCAGCACTACCTACGGGACCTATGAGCTGTACTGACTGGCCATCAGGACTAATGAGACTTACTCTTAGATCTCCTATGTCACCATGGTTAAATCTCAGGTTGACGGATTTGACACATTGAGTAGACGAACCGAGGTTATCATTCACGACACCAGCCACCGTAAAATTGACATTAGCTTTATCATTATCAATGATAAGGAGCGTATCAGTAGAGGTGCAGGCCTGAGCAAAAGCGTGGCTTATAGTGCATACCTGCAGTAAGGCGAGTAGGATAATATATGGGTACTTAAATCTGGACATACTGCATTACACTCTGATGTCTTTAGTGCTTTAAGAAAAGACTTTAGACCTAAGTCTAACGCTTTAGTGCTTGACAATCGTTTGTATGATTGTATTATCTCCTTCGATAATATGAGTCAGGTATGTGCCTGGTGAGAGTTCAGTGAGGTCTAAGAAGACCGCCTCTCTTCCTGCAGCTTTGTCGTATGCTGGTAGAGAATAGACTCGTTGTCCTGTCAGACTGTATATGTCGATGCTTAGAGTGACCGCTTTATTGGTTTCGACAGTAAGCGTCACATAGTCGAGGAATGGATTAGGATAGATGGCCACATCAGCAGTCAATTGGTGATCTTGATGATCGACAATGATATCGGATCTAGTCTCTGCACTGACCAAAGCATTCAGCTGGACAGTGACAAAGTCCTTAAGATTTACAGTATGTTCTCCATATTCATTGATCGCTGTCAGACTCACATCGTATTTGCCAGCATTCTCATAGGTCACTCTGACGATCTGCTCAGTAGAGGAGGCAGGATCTCCACCTTCGAAGCTCCAGCGCACACTCTCCGCATCTAAAGAAATTGACTCAAATCTGATGCTTCCTCCTTCAGCTGTACTTAGGCTGCTGATCTTAAATCTTGCTGTCGGCTGGATAGCATCGCTGATGATGGTGACCATCTTTGATACTGATGTCAAGCCACAGGAGGCGTTGACGCTCAGGGTGACGATGTAGTCTCCTGCTTCTGCATAGCTATGCTGAGGACTTAGCTCCGTAGATGACTCACCATCACCAAAGTCCCATATCACTTCTGACTGTTCATCATCACCAATAAAATCAAATTCAGCTGTCAGTTCTGAGAGTGTATAATTAAAATCAAATTCAGGCTTAGGAAGTACTTTAATCAAATTCGTGAGTGTCCTTTTGTCTTTTCCATTGATGTTAGACACCTCATAGCTTACCGTATATTCACCAGGACTGCTGTAAGTAATCTCATTATCAGGCCGAGTCGAACTGGTGACGTCACCGCCATCAAAACTCCACAGGTGAGTAGCGGCTCCCTCGGATCGACTCCTGAACCGGATGCTCTCACCTTCACATATCTGCAATGAGCTCACGCTGAATATAGCTTGGGGTGAAATCATCTCCGTGAGATCCACTATTTTCGCTATGCTGGCATTACCACATGGACCATTGACGATGAGGGTTACAACGAACTCGTCTGCGCTGGCATAATTATGCCTGGGGTTCTCCGTCGTCGAAGCGAGCTGATCACCGAAGCGCCATAGATACGAGGCCCCGCCAGTGCTTACATTTTTGAATTCAATGGTATTAGTGCCCCCCACCCTGACTGCAGTAAAATCAGCGACCACAGCATCAGACACTTCTACTGCTGACTCTTTGGTCACACGCTGTATATCTTCTCCTCTGACGACGGTCAGCCTGAGATCATATATACCTGGTACATCTATGACCGAGTCAAGATCATACTCTCGATATGATAATTCATCGGTCAGCTTTATGCTCCAATAACTGGAATCGACTTGAGTCGACAGATCACGCAAATCCATAAAATCTCCCACACAAATCTGAGGATTCAATACCTCAAAATCAGATGTCACAGTTTGAGGAACATCCACTCCATTAGATGGAATCTGTACTTCGATAGATTCAGTATACTGCCTGCTTCCGCAATCATTAGTTGCAGTGTAGCTGATCGTATAGCTTCCATCCATCGCATAGTTATGTGATGGTACCTCTTCTGAAGTACTGCTACCATCTCCGAAGTCCCAGAAGTGGCTGGTGGCTAATTGAGTATTATTTTCTATGATTAGACTGGCTTCTTCAGCTGCAAGAGTGACATCCACGATCGGAGCAGATGTGATCTCTATAAAGTTAGCATATGAAAGCGTGTCCATTCCTTCATCATTACTGACGACCAGCATCACATCATAAATTCCTGGCGATGTATATATCACAGAAGGGCTCAGGATCGTGCTTGTCGATGGTATCCCGCCTTCAAATATCCACCGATACGATGTGGCATCGGATGACGTATTGATATAGCTCACTACGGAGCCAGCACAAAGTGAGCGTCTCGATGGCGTGAAAGCTGCGATTGGAGTTGACTTTTCGATAGTGACTTGTTTGGTTTCTACATCTGATCCACAATCATTGGAGGCTGTGAGGCTCACCGTATAGGTCCCTCCTGCAGTATAAGTATGCCTTGCGAAGCTGATATCACTCGACTGCCCGTCACCAAAATCCCAACTATAACTAGTAGCGTTATCACTGGAGTTAATAAAACTCACTGTCTTGCCCGAAGAGATAAAACTATAATTAGCCTCAGGGAAAGCTTTTACTTGGATCAGATCTTGAAGAAGCACATCGTGCTGTCCATCTTGATTCATGACCGTAAGTTTTACGGAGTAGTCCCCTGGAGTATTATATCTGATCTCAGGATTCGGATCGCTACTGGTGGAAGGGGTACCTCCTTCAAACTCCCACAGATAATCCTCTGCGTCATCCGAGCGATCTTCAAAGTTGATCGTTTCACCAGGGCAAATCGATTGGTCAGAACTGACAAAGCTGGCTCTAGGCAACTCTGCTTCTATTGTGAGGCGCTGGACTGTGGTGTCTGATGTGCATAGATTGTCAGCAATAAGCGTGACAGAATAAATACCTGGCGCGCTATAAGTATGTTTTGGATTCTCTTCCTCGCTCTCTGTACCATCTCCAAAAGCCCACCTGACGCGCCGTGCTGAGGCTGACTGATCAGTGAAACTCACGACCTTATCCTCAATCGTATATTCGAAGCCAGACTGGGCAGCTGCATCAACTGCTATGTATCCTGACACAGCTATGGAGTCGCTGCCTTCAGCATTGATCGCTATGAGACCGACAGCATAAATACCGGCATCCGTATAACTAACTGATGGATTCTGATCACTCGTACTAAATGGACTACCGCCCTCAAAAAACCAAACAACACTATCAGCTGCCTCTGAAAGATTAAAAAACTGAATTTCTTCATCGGTACAGCCAGTCCTCATTTCGCTGGAAAAATTAGCGATCGGTAGCACCAGCGCTTGCAGATTGAGCTCTGAAGATGACTGCTCCACACCACAGGTATTGGTCGCTGTAAGGCTGACTCTCTGATTCTGAGGCCCATCATATCTATGGGTGACTTCGGGACCAGTAAGTACTGTACCATCTCCAAGGTCCCAGCTATACTCTGCATCATCTAAGGGACGCAGTACACGCAGTACGACGGTATTATTTTCTTGTATATCTGAAACGAATGTCGCATCAGGTGCTGCGCTCACAACGATCAAATCTCTGAATTCGACGATATCGGACTTGCCACTTCCAAAGACTTCTAATGTGACCCCGTAATTACCTCCAGCAGTATATTGCACCATCGGATTCGTATCCCTGGAGAATGTAGGTGTACCACCAGCAAATGTCCACATGACACTATCGATGTCACCTTCACTTTCGTTAATATACTGAACATTGAGAGGCACACATGTGCCTATAAATTCATGTCTGAACTTAGCGATGAGCGTAGCAGATGGTTCGCATTCTGCCAGACATCTAAATCTTGGATAATTGCCATTAATCGTAGATAAGGATGTGGGAGACCATTGATTCGTTTCTACTAAAGGTGAGGACATGACGTACTCACTTCCAGCTGGATCATGCTGGGCGCCAAAGTTATGTCCAAGCTCATGAGCAAATAGGACTCGCTTTCTTTCCCCTGTATCATTATCCTCTACGATCAGACTGGAAAAATTAGTACAAATGGTATTGACCCAAGCTAATCCATTCGCTGCATCATTGCCTTTGAGTGAAAAATCTCTCTTCGACCAGAGCGATGATTGATCCACTTCGGTATTCCAAAAATCTCTAGACCATGACCTGAAGCTATTCAGCAAGGTCTCCGTGTCGCTCGACTTAGTCCACGGATCACAGCTGCTGCAGTCAGATACATACTGCTGTACCAGATTAAACTTTATCTCTGTCTCAAATTCTGTGTCATAATTGGTTTGGACTGCATTAAGTATCGCAATGGCGTGATATTCAACCGCCTGCACACTGCCATAAAATTCGACCATAGAATAATCGGAAGCTATAGCCATATCTATTTCGATGCAGGTCTCTGCATCCTTTTTAGATACTCCTGCTACTTCTACAGCGTTGTTAAATTTTTGTTCTAACTCACCCGTCAGAGCACATGAAACCGCTTTTTTCTTCTTTTGAGAAGAAGTGAGATAGACCATGACTTCATCTTCTGCAGCCTCAGGGTGGTAATAGCGCATTGGCTCAATATTGATCTCTGACTTGTCCGTCCGAATAAAGCCATGAATGAATTCATCACCCAACGTAATAGCTACAACAGATGCTGGCTGGCCTGATACATGGCCGATATATGTTTTGATTGGCAGAGATTCGTCATGCCCCACATATTCGCCTGATGCAGTATAAGTTTGATAATCAGCGGCCAGTAAATCAGTTTCTGATAATTCTAAAAAATATTGGCCATAATCCCCCAAATCGATGGATGTGTGTAGATCGAGAGACTTTTTACCCGAGAATAGATGAGATATCTTGAGCACTTCATAGCTACTGATACCGCCAAGTGCAGAGCTCTGAGAGAGACCCATTTGGCAGACAAAAGTGGCTAAAAAGGCCGCTATGATTGATATATTTAAAATTCTCTTCAAGTGATAACTAACTGATTTTTAATTAGTTCTGCGCAAATTTATCGAATTTAAGCTTGTAAACCATACTATTGAAGTCTTCACCACAACAAAAGTACTAATGTTATCGTATTATTGACCTACACTCCTTAGATTGCGTATCATTTACGTGTTAACTATAAATAAGATGATCAAGCAAGCCATACTCCTTAGTTTTCTCCTGTTTTTTTTAGCGGAAAGTGTAAATGCACAGCGGACCAGGACCAGAACTCGTAATCGAGCACCTGAAAAAACCCAAGTGCCTGTCAACGAAAAACTCTGGTATGGAGCATATTTAGGAAATTTTGGCTTTGGCAATGGAGGATTTTCCTTCTCTGCAAAGGGTTCTGCAGCCTACAAATTCGCTGGCCCACTATCTGCAGGTGTATCCACGAAGTTCTTCTACAACACCATATCTGTGCCCGCTGCACCAGATATCAGTCTATTCAGCTATGGAGCTGGCCTATTCGCGCGAGTCAAAGTCATTCAGTCAGTATTCCTCCAGGGCGAATATAACTTTACCAGCTATGACAGTGACGGAGCATTCTCGAATTTGAATCCTGATCGGGAAACATTCACTTATCCTATGCTCGGAGGTGGCTATGAAAGCGGCTATGGTCCATGGACTTATGGCATCATGCTACTGTTCAATCTGAACGAAGAAGTCAGAGAATTCGGTGCGAATGACTTTGGAGAATATTGGCTGACATTCAGCTATAACTTCTGACAGAAAAAAAATCCAATAAATAGATTATGGTATCGCGCGGTGAGTCCTACTCAGGATGATCCAAATTTATGTGCGTAGCTAAACCCTACATGCTAAGCCAAGTAGCACAGCCTATAACAAGAGGCTTATCAATCTGATGGTTAAGCACTTTACACAGTGATGTAGGATAGACAACTGATTCTTCCAAACAATTGAATATCAATACTTTATACAGTCAAGGAATAGACTTGCATATTTGATTAAAGCAACCCTTATACGCTTAGTTACAAGGACCTATGACAGCTTCAAACTGAGCACCTGGCAAGACTTCAAATTCTGGATTGAGTAGAATATTATCTCCTGCTCTGAATATCACTTGATTGGCTGCGTCTACATGACCATTACTAGTGATATTAATATTGGCTTGCTTCAGTCCAGCAGGTATCGCTGGCATGTTAGACTCTATGATAAAATCTTTACACAGAGGAAAACTATTTTCAGCTCGCGGAGTCACGAATACATCCTGAGTCGTCCAACTGGCAGGATTAGCATTATCCATATTACCATCCAGCAGAGCCAAGCTATAATCACCCTGTGAAGGCGTAGAATCCCATGGAGAGCTTATCCCATAATTTACTTGATCTACTGTCGTATTATACAGGTCCGTGATTTTCACAACCTCTCCATCATTAGAAAGTGCTCCTGAATATTGGCCATGAGGAGCGAAACCATACTTTGCTTGGAAGCCTGCAGCATTTCTAGCTAAGACAATAAATCCACCCGACAAGATCAAGTCTGTATCAGCGAATGAATAGGATATTCCTCCACTCAACTTCACGTCTGGTAAGAATGTAATGCCTGGACCATTATTTTTTAACTCAATAAATTCATGTATACCGCCTCCGATGGGATCATAATGAATCTCATTAATGATGATATCCGTCACTCGATTAATGGCACCAAAGGTGTTTTGAGCACCGGGTGTATATTGCACATTTTGCTGAGACCAATTGGCTGGGCTATCATTATCATAGTTGGGATCAATCAATGCAGCACTGAATTGTCCATTTGCTGGCGTAGGATTCCAAGGGAAGGAGGCACTATAATTGACCAGATCTATGGTATTCCCGAATAGGTCCTCGACTCTAATAATCTCACCAGTGTTAGAGAGTGTCCCAGAATATTCACCGGCTGGAGAAAAGCCAAAGTGATTAAAAAAAGCTATTGAATCCTTAGCAATCACTATATGTGCCCCAGGAGCAAAAGGGAATTGATCTGGAAAGGTATAATTAACCCCTTGAGTAAATGAGACATCAGTCAAGAACATTAAGTTAGTCGAAATATTCTTGATCTCTATATATTCCAAACTGCTACCCTGTACTGGATTAAAATGAAACTCATTTATCACTAAGCCATCATATGACGGTATGACATTAGGATCAAAAACATTCTCTGCAAAGGGTGTGACGGGAATACTCTGTCTAAACCAATTCACCTGGGAATCATTGTCCACAGAACAGTCAATGCAGCCCAAGCTATACTGTCGATTACTGGGAAGTACAGGCCAAGGATAGCTGACCTTATAATCCACGACATCAAGTAGTGTAGCAGTACTATCTACGAGCCACAATTCTTCTCCCCCATTATCCAACTTACCAGAATACTCCCCCGAAGGTGGCATTCCATATCGATCAATAAATCGCAGCGAATCTTCAGCTAAAACAATAAAGCCATTTGCAGGTAGGATCGTGCCATCAGGGAAGCTATACGTAATCCCCTTGGCAAAGGCCATGCCTGTCATATCTATCGGCGCATTGGTTATGTTTTTAATTTCTACAAATTCGAAATTCTTACCACCTATACTGTCTCCTGGACTGATGATGCTGTCATAAGGCAAGTAATGAATTTCATTAATCGCAATGCCCGAAAAATCATGTTCTGTATTATTAGTCTGAAACTCATTCAGTGCACCTGGTGTAATGAACCTTGACTGAACATCCCACGACTCAGGCAGGGCATTATCCAGTGTTGGTGATATCAGTCCCAAACTATAGAATCCATTATCGGCAGTAGCCACCCATGGTGACTTGTCATTATATCGTAAGCTGTCTATGATCTGACCTGCTCCGTTTTCGAGTTGGAGAAATTCGCCCCCATTGTCGAGGCTAGACTGGTCCCACTCGAATACTTGATAGCCATTACCAGCGTATACTGATGCATCCTTAGCTAAGATGATATATTCACCTGGTCCTATGGTGGTATTAGCTGGAAAGTCAAAACAAAGACCTCTGGTAAACGTATATGTCCCTATCTGCTTCGGACTACTATCAGGATTATAGATTTCTAAGAACTCAGCTGACTCACTATTGCCTAATGGATTGTAGTGTAATTCATTAATCACCAAATCTGAGGCAGATACAAAGACGGGAGTCAGTGTCTTATTAGTGGAATAATTCACTGTCACTCTCGCATCCGTCACGCCCGTTTCTTGCCAGTGTGAAAATCGGTATCCTGGATCAGCAACTGCGGTCAGCACCATAGGTACATTATCAAAATACTTGCCTGTATAATTAATCGGTGCAAGAAATTCATTTTCATTGAGCATGACGCGACCCTTCGTAGAAGCATTAACATTCACCGTCAGATTATAGGTGCCTGACAAGCCAAAATGATCCCTGATATTTGTATATACGAATGGATGTCTTAGTGTTAGCCAGTCATTCAGAAGATCCACTTGTTCATGCCAATTGTTCACTAATTTAGATCGAAGATTGAACTTTTCAAGATGATCCTGCATATCGGGTGCTAACTCATTTCTGAAGCTATCCACAATAGCAGTCGTTCGGCTGGGATCGAATAATATATTGAGCTGTGTCGCGTATCGCTGAATGAATTCATTTTTAAATTCTGTGTTGGCTAAAAGCTTTCTTAACATCATGGTAGACGCTGGATCATTAGGCCAGCCTGTCACTTGATCTTGAGTAGCAAAATGTAAGGCATCGAAATTAGGAGGATTCGTCGTCCTACTATTTGGATCGTTATTTTGCTGTCTACCTAATCCAAAGTCGGTGTCGAAGAGGAGCCATCGATACTTTTTACCTCCACTCTCATTCCATACTTCATAGTTATTCCTGGGCCAGTCAGTATTAGCTGCGAAAGTCTGAATGATATGATAATTTATAAATTCACTTACCTCTATTTTAGAGCTGACATAGTTATAATTATTAGTTACAGATAGATCGTTGGCATCCATAAAGTTAAGGAGGTCAACAAAATCTTGTCCCGATCCCTCAGAGACTTGTAGGTCATCAATATCAATAGGATAAGTCAAGTAACACTCGAACAAATTAATCGAATCTTTGTCTACTTTCTCATGCTGAAAATTAATATAATGCTGGCTATAAGTATCCCTGATTCTCATGATGCCCCAGTATTCGTCATTAAGATACAAGACGACATTACGGCTGCCTTGCACATCTAAGTCTATTTTGTCTTCTACGAATTTTTGAGTGACTGCATCTCGGATCGAGCTTCTATTCCAGTCATTCCCCCCCGATCGTAGCTTGAGTCTGCGAAATTCGTGTTGATCTCGATTCGGAAATACCTGGTAAGGGATATTCTTTGATCCGTATTGCCGCTTCGTTTCGATATTGAGACCTTTCTGTGCATTTTTCCTAGAACATCCCCCTGCTATCGATATACCAGCATCGATATTGAATCCAAAGGTTCCGTCAGCTTCATAGAATTGCACATTGGCTCGTCTCTCCCAGGGCTGGTTGTAATTATGCGGTACAGAACCGCAGTTCGCCACGAGGCCATTAGTCCCCGTCACATAGATACCAATTTGGTCATCCCATAGGTTATCAGGATCAGTATTAATAGTTATGACAGGAAGCGCATGATTGATACCTACTAGATACGTCTCGGAGGCAGGCTCACTCTTTTCCCAGCCGAGTCGGAATCCACTAGCTCTGATGGTACTTACTCCGGTGACAGATATGGGTCCTGTATACAGTGGCGAATTACTCTGAGGCTCTGAGCCATCGAGTGTATATCTGATTTGAGCATTCGGTGTGGGACAGCTGAGCGTGACTGTGGTAGCAGAGGCATACTTGCCGCCTGATTTAGAAAAGACGACATCCTCTACCTTCTTAGTCCCCCTCGCATTATTAGCATTGAAACTGGACACTGAAAAGGTGACAAGATTATTATTATTATTGGATGCCCTACCATAACTATAATCACCTTTGACAGCTGGTACAGTAAGCGAATCGACAATACTAACATTAATCCCATTATAGGACATGATACCAAGCCACTCTCCATTATCACTTAGCTTAAAGTTAGTATGATTGGCACCTTGGCTCTCATCATCATCAAACCAAAATATAGCAAACCCATTAGCTGGCACAGTCGTAAGTGATGGATTAGACGCTGGGACTTCCCATTTAAGGGGTTCGGCGGGATTATCAGATAAATAGTAGCCAGCTAAGTCAATGGGTGCATTAGATCTATTATAGATCTCTACCCAATCCTCATACTGATTAAAGTTATCGACGTGTGAGGTATCATTATCACTCATCACTTCATTGATAAAGAGCTGAGAATATGATAAAACAGGGAATAGAATAAGTAATAGAGACTTAATTATTAATTTCATCTGACGCGGGTATACAATTCGTGGATAAAGATAGAGTAAATCTAAAACTAAACTCCACTATAATGACGATTTGTAGTGTCCGAACCACATTGTATACAGGCTCCTGTAACTATATTGTAGGTGCAAAACAGAAAAAAATAACGCCTAAGCAAGCGCTTTTTTCATTGTGACACCGATATCAGCTGGTGATTCGACGACATGGATACCGCATTCTGCCATAATTTTCATTTTAGCCTCTGCTGTATCGTGCTCCCCACCAATGATCGCTCCAGCATGTCCCATGGTTCTACCTTTAGGAGCCGTCTTACCTGCGATAAAGCCTACGACAGGCTTCGTACCGTGCTCCTTGATGTAGTGTGCTGCTTCTGCCTCCATACCACCTCCTATCTCGCCTATCATGACGATGCCATCAGTATCTGGATCATTCATCAATAACTCTACAGCCTCCTTTGTCGATGTCCCAACGATAGGGTCACCTCCAATACCAATGCAAGTAGATTGGCCCAGACCAGCCTTAGTCACCTGATCAACTGCCTCATATGTCAGCGTCCCAGAACGAGATACGATGCCAATGCGACCTGGATTATGAATGAACCCTGGCATGATACCACACTTGGCCTCACCTGGAGTAATAATGCCTGGACAGTTAGGTCCAATGAGCCTTACATCACGGTCCTTTAAAAAGGCATATACCTTCACCATATCTTGGACGGGTATACCCTCCGTGATACATATGATAACAGATATCCCCGCATCAGCAGCCTCCATAATGGCATCAGCTGCGAACTTAGGTGGAACAAAGATGATACTCGTGTCAGCGCCTGCTTTATCCACAGCTTCTGATACGGTATTGTACACAGGCTTATCCAGATGAGTCTGTCCTCCTTTACCAGGAGTCACACCACCGACGATGGGTGTGCCATACTCGATCATCTGACCTGAATGAAATGATCCCTCTTTACCAGTGAAACCTTGTACTATTATCTTCGAATCCTTATTTACTAATACACTCATTCTATTCTCTTTCTATGATGTAAATATCCTCATTTTCTTTGTGGATATAGTATTGTTCTCTAGCGAATCTTTCAATATCTTTTTCCAAAAGCTCTTGATCCAGCAGTGCTTTTTCCAATTGCTCCTGATAATCCTCTTTTTCCAGCTCTAAAACGGCTAATGAACGGCTCAACTTTAACTGATTTATCAGATTATACTTATCGAAAAAGGTCAAATAGGCTAAAAAGATCAGAAAAGTCAGCATGTACTTATTCAGGCAGAACTTGATTAACTGTGCTTTCCAAACGGACCTAATTTTTTCTTTAGAAAACATATTACATTTTTTACAAATATAATGAATATCTCCAGCTTGATCCAATTATTTAGTCCAAAGCAGCCCTTGCAGCTATAGCTGATCCTTGAGCAAAAATGCTCCTAAATAAAACGAGCCATGATAACTACATCACGGCTCGTCTGCTATGGATATTACTTCAGGATAGATCGACCAGGATAATATGCCTGATCTCCTAAGTCTTCCTCAATTCTGAGTAGTTGGTTATACTTCGCGATCCTATCACTTCGAGAGGCGGATCCTGTCTTGATCTGACCAGTATTCAGGGCGACCGCTAGATCAGCAATCGTCGTATCTTCTGTCTCTCCAGATCTGTGGCTCATAACGCTGGTGTAACCATGATTTTTCGCCAGTGATACTGCATCAATGGTCTCTGATAGAGAGCCAATTTGATTCACCTTAATTAATATTGAATTAGCACTCTTATCAGTAATGCCACGGCGAAGCCTCTCTGTATTCGTCACGAATAGATCGTCACCTACCAGCTGTACTTTATCTCCGACTTTACTATTGAGCAGTTGCCACCCGTCCCAATCATCCTCATCAAGACCATCCTCGATGGAAAAGATGGGATATTTCTTCGTCCACGACTCCCAGTAGTCGATGAGCTCACCTGATGTCAGCTCAGCACCACTAGACTTATGCAAGACGTATCTTGCTTTTTCGGCATCATAAAATTCTGATGCTGCGGCGTCCATCGCTATCATGACCTGCTCACCCGGCTTGTATCCAGCCGTCTCAATTGATTTGAGGACTATTTCTACTGCCTCATCATTTGACTTGATATTAGGCGCAAAGCCACCTTCATCTCCGACATTAGTCGAGTAGCCTTTGCTCTTGAGTACTTTCTTCAGGTGATGGAAGATCTCTACGCCCATTCGCAGACCCTCTGAAAAGGTATCAGCACCTATTGGCATGATCATGAACTCCTGAAAATCAATGCTGTTATCAGCGTGTGAACCGCCATTGATGATATTCATCATAGGGACAGGCAGCACGTGTGCATTCACACCTCCTACATACCTGTATAGCTGCTGACCAGCCTCTTCTGCTGCAGCCTTAGCCACTGCGAGTGAGACACCCAGTATGGCATTAGCACCGAGATTAGCTTTATTCGGACTTCCGTCCAAGTCTATCATGGCACTATCAATATACTTTTGATCAAAGACATCTAATCCAATGATTTCATGCTTGATTTTTTCTTCGACATTAAGACAGGCCTGAGCCACACCCTTTCCAAGATATCTGTTGTCATCATTGTCCCTGAGTTCTACTGCCTCATACTTACCTGTGGATGCTCCTGAGGGCACAGCGGCTCTTCCGATGTAGCCTTCCTCTGTCAGTACTTCCACTTCTACGGTGGGGTTACCTCTGGAGTCAAGTATCTCTCTTGCCAGAATGTCAATAATTTCGCTCATGGTTTTTTAGTTTTTGTTTTTGTCAATAAGTTCAATAAAGTTATCAAATAGATATCTGGCATCATGTGGACCAGGGGCCGCTTCAGGGTGGTATTGTACTGAGAAGGCAGGTTTGTCTTTGATTTTGATACCTTCTATGGTATCATCATTTAGATTCATGTGGGTGATCTCTACCCGGTCAGCATTCTCTCGTATTGCATCTGGACTAACACCGAAACCATGGTTCTGGCTGGTAATCTCTGACTTCCCAGTCACCAAATTCTTAACTGGCTGATTGATCCCTCGATGACCGTGGTGCATTTTATAAGTCGGAATATCAACCGACAATGCCAATATCTGATGACCTAAGCAGATACCAAACACAGGCTTCTCTTCATGTAGGATTTCTTTAGCTGTCTTGACCGCATAGTCCATACTCGCTGGATCACCCGGGCCATTAGAAAGAAAATAGCCATCAGGATTCCATGCCTTAATGGTCTCAAAGGGTGTCTTCGCTGGAAAAACTTTTAGATAGCAACCTCGATCGGAGAAACATCGTAGTATATTCTTCTTCGTACCGAAATCCAATACGGCTACCTTACGCTCAGCGCTTTCCTCTCCAAAATAATAGCTCTCCTCTGTGGATACCACGGATGCTAACTCTAACCCATCCATACTGGGTACATCCTTGAGCTGGGATTTTAACTTTTCGACATCTAGTTCTTCTGAAGATATGATCGCGTTCATAGCGCCTCTTGATCTGATATGTCTGACTAAGGCTCGAGTGTCTATGCCATGAATGACTACCATATTATTCCGCTTAAAATAATCATCTATGGTCTCGGTAGCTTGCTGTCTCGAATACTGATTGGTAAAATTCTTGCAGATCAAACCCGAGATTTGAATTTTTTCAGATTCGATCTCTGTGTCTTTGATCCCATAATTTCCAATATGGGCGTTAGTCGTCACCAGCAGCTGACCATAGTAAGAAGGATCAGTGAAGACTTCTTGATAGCCTGTCATACCAGTATTAAAACATATTTCTCCTGTGGCTGTGCCAGTAGCTCCAGCAGCTTTACCCTCGAAGGAGAGACCATCAGCTAAGACTAGAATACATTTTTTATGAGTGCTCTCTATCATATGATAACATTTTAAGATGAAAAGACGATCAGCTATCTACTTTGCTCGATCTGGAAATTCTCCATTTACTTTATCCGATCAAATGTCCTGCACAGGGTCTTCGAATCAGTGGGAGGCTTCAAATTGACACCCTACCAATGATTCGATCACTTTATGCAGAACCCATCAGCGGCTTCGGCTTTATATCAATATTGTAGATAGTTTCAAGCTGACAAAATTATTCGCAAATATAGAAATATTACTTATACGTAAAATGTAGATATGATTTCTCTTTCTGCAAAATTAAAAAAGCCCTTTCTGGGTAATCCGGAAAGGGCTTTGCAACATTATGTCTTTCTGAGGGACTTACTCCTCTTCATCAGCAGTGACTGCCGCCGCTAACGCTGCCGTGGCTTCTGTTGCTTTTGTGGTAGCTGCGCCCTTACCTCCTCTTCTTCTTCTGGTTTTCTTGCCGCCTTTAGAAGCACTTGAGCTACTGTATACTTCATTATAATCCACAAATTCTATCATCGCCATTTCTGCGGCATCTCCCTTTCTGAACCCAGTCTTTACGATCCTCAGGTAACCTCCTGGGCGATCCGCTACTTTTACGCCGATCTCATCAAAAAGCTCCTTGATCGCTTCTTTATTTTGTAAATATCCAAACACCACTCTTCTGGAATGCGTGGAATTATTCTTAGACTTAGTCACTAAAGGCTCCAAATAAACACGAAGGGCTTTCGCCTTAGCTAATGTCGTATTGATTCTTTTGTACTCAATCAAAGATATAGCCATGTTAGCCAATGTGGCTCTTCTGTGCCCCTTCTTCCGTCCTAAATGGTTGAATTTCTTCCCGTGTCTCATAATTTTTATGTTATCATCGCGCCACTATCAACAGCTGAATCATCAGTGGAACTGTAAGCGCAGTTTATAATATTGTTAGTTAAGCTTCTTCCAGTTTGTACTTACTCAGATCCATCCCGAAAGTCAACCCTTTATTTTGTAATAGTTCTTCAATTTCTACTAAAGACTTCTTACCAAAGTTTCTGAATTTCAATAGCTCATGAGTATCGTACTTCACCATCTCTCCGAGAGAATTGATCTTTGCTGCTTTGAGACAATTATATGCTCTCACAGATAAGTCTAAATCTTCGAGTGACGTCTTCAATAATTTTCTCATGTGCAGAATGTGCTCATCGACGATGTTCTCTTCAGCTGTAGCAGCATCATTGAATGTGATATTCTCGTCTGTGATCAACATCAAGTGCTGGATCAAAATTCTCGACGCCTCTTTCACAGCCTCCTCTGGGTGAATGGTACCATCTGTCTTTAGATCTATGGTCAACTTCTCGTAATCTGTTCTCTGACCGACACGAGTATTCTCTATAGAGTAGGCTACTTTTTTGATTGGTGTATAGATCGCATCTACAGGTATCACCCCTATTGCTGCGTCCTTAGGCATGTTCTCTTCTGCAGGCACATACCCCCTTCCCTTAGTGATAGTGAGCTCCATCTCGATATTGACGAACGGCTCCATGTTACAGATCACTAAGTCTGGATTAGTTACTTGAAATACATTGGTGCTTGACTCTATATCTCCAGCAAGAAATGCATCTTTACCTGTGATAGTCAAATATATTTTCTCTTCTATTGAAGTCTCATCTTCGACATTTCTCTTTATTCTGACTTGCTTTAAGTTTAGGATGATATCGACTACATCCTGAACGACTCCCTTGATTGTAGAAAACTCATGATCTACACCAGCTATACGTACAGCTGAAATCGCATAACCTTCAAGTGAAGACAGTAGAACTCTTCTAAGAGAATTTCCAATCGTTTGACCAAAACCTGGTTCAAGAGGTTTAAATTCAAATTGACCTTCAAAATCATCTGCTTTCTGGAGAATGATTTTATCTGGCTTTTGAAAATTAAGAATACTCATATACTTAGCTTATGATGAAGATGATTTGAAAAAATAGTTTTTGATGTGCTGACTTACTTAGAATATAATTCTACGATAAGCTGCTCATTAATCTTTTCTGGTATTTTCTCTCTTTCTGGATATTCTAGAAAGATACCTTCCTTCTTATCAGGATTAAACTCTAACCAGCCAAAGTTTCTCACGTCGCTCTTGCTTGCGATAGAGTCAGCTATGACTTCCAGATTTTGAGATTTACCTCTCACAGTTACAACATCTCCAGGTCTAAGCTGGTAAGATGCCACATTAGTGACGACACCATTGACTAAGATGTGCTTATGAGATACAAGTTGTCTTGCTCCTCTTCTTGTCGGAGATATACCCATTCTGTATACAGTGTTATCCAGTCTAGCCTCTAAGAACTGCAGAAGGACCTCACCGGTCACACCCTTCTTACTGCTGGCCTTCTCGAATAAGTTTCGAAACTGACGCTCTAATACGCCATAGGTATATTTAGCTTTCTGCTTCTCTTGAAGCTGAAATGCATAGTCAGACTTTTGTTTCCTTCTTCTTGAAGGACCGTGCTGTCCTGGACCATATTTTCTTCTATCGAAAGCTTTGTCAGCTCCAAAGATAGCTTCACCAAATGATCTAGCCTTTTTAGTTTTAGGTCCGGTATATCTTGCCATTATATAGCTTTGTTATATATTAATTAAACTCTTCTCTTCTTAGGTGGTCTGCACCCATTGTGAGGTATTGGAGTTACGTCCTTGATTTTTGTCACTTTGATACCAGTAGAATCAATTGCTCTAATCGCAGCTTCTCTACCTGATCCAGGCCCTTTGACATATACTTCTACATTTCTAAGACCAGCATCATAAGCCACTTGACCTGCATCACTGGCTGCTTTTTGAGCAGCGAATGGTGTGTTCTTTTTAGAACCTCTAAACCCTGCTTTACCAGCAGATGCCCATGATATCACCTGGCCTTGTTTATTAGTCAGTGTGATGATGATGTTATTGAAGCTTGCTTTGATATAAGCCAGACCTTCTGGTTCGACTTTGACTTTTCTTTTCTTATTAACTTTCGCCATTGTGCAAAGATTATTTACTGGTTATTTAGTGGCTTTCTTCTTATTAGCGACTGTCTTTCTCTTTCCTTTTCTGGTACGAGAGTTAGTCTTAGTACGCTGTCCTCTGGTAGGAAGACCTTTTCTGTGTCGGATACCTCGGTATGATCCGATATCCATCAATCGCTTGATGTTCATCTGAATCTCAGACCTAAGCTCACCTTCTACTTTATATACATCCTGTAGCAGTCTTGTGATTTCTTTGATATGGTCATCAGACCAATCTTCTACAATAGTGCTGTCATCAAGTCCGACTCGATTCAGAATCTCATGTGCTTTGCTGGGCCCAATACCATAGATATAGGTCAGTGATATCACACCTCTTTTTTTCCTTGGAAGATCTACTCCAGATATACGTGCCATAATTATCCTTGTCTTTGCTTAAATTTTGGATTCTTCTTATTGATGACGTAGAGTCTCCCCTTACGTCTGATGATCTTACAATCTGCAGATCTCTTTTTAACTGATGCTCTTACTTTCATATGCTTATATTCTAACTCGAAAAGTCTTTGAACTGAAGATTAAAAATCATCCACTTAGATGCCTTAATTTTCAGTGCTACAGACGTTTCATATTTTATTTATATCTATATGTTATACGGCCTCTTGACAAGTCATAAGGCGACATTTCTACTGCTACTTTATCTCCCGGAAGGATCCTGATGTAGTGCATTCTCATTTTACCCGATATGGTAGCTGTGATCAGATGGTTATTTTCTAACTTAACTCTGAACATCGCATTTGAGAGTGCTTCTTCTATCGTGCCGTCTTGTTTTATTAACTCTTGTTTAGCCATACGAAAATTGGAGTGCAAATATCTAATTTTTTAACGAAATATTCCTTAATTCTTTATTATTTTTTATTGCCTCTTTGATTGGCTCATGATTCGACAAAATGTCGGCTCCCTCTGAAGTAATCGCGATGGTATGCTCGTAGTGAGCTGACGGCTTTCCGTCTTTCGTTTTGATGGTCCACCCATCCCTCGATTGCTTGACATCCTTTGTTCCGAGATTAACCATAGGCTCTATCGCTATGACTAATCCCTCCTTCAGCTTAGTACCTCTACCCCGCTTACCATAATTAGGTACTTCCGGTGATTCGTGAAGGTTTTTTCCCAAGCCATGACCGACTAGCTCTCTGACCACTCCATATCCATTCTCTCTTTCGCAGTGGTATTGTACTGCATAAGATATATCACCTAATCGGTTACCTACCTTCGCATTTTCAATACCCTTATATAGTGACTCGTCTGTCACCACTAATAACTTCATGACCTCTTCATCTACATCACCCACGACAAAGGTATAGGCAGCGTCCCCAAAGAACTCATTTTTATACACTCCACAGTCAATTGAAATGATGTCACCGTGTCCAAACTCATAGTCATCTGGAATACCATGTACGACTTCATCATTTTTCGAGATGCAAAGTGTAGCTGGAAAGTCTCGATAGCCTTTAAAGCCTGGAACCGCTTGGTTATCCCTGATGAATTCCTCTGCTTTCGCATCTAAGTCTTTACCAGTGATCCCTGGTCTTAACTCACTCGCTACTAATGCGAGTGTATCACATACCATGAGACAGTTCTCACGGATCAACTCTATCTCCTCTTCTGTCTTATAAAAAATCATTGGGGGAAAGCCATTACATGCCGGCTCCGATCGTCTGCATGTTACTCCTGCCCTTCAAAGAGCCAGACTTAACAAGACCATCGTACTTGCGCATGAGTAAATAACTTTCTATTTGCTGTAGCGTATCCAAGACAACTGCTACTAAGATGAGTAGTGAAGTCCCGCCAAAAAATATAGCGAAACCATCATTTACTCCCAATACACCTGCGACAATAGCAGGAAATATAGTAATCAATCCTAAGAAAACAGAACCAGGCAGTGTGATCCTGGTCGTCAATGAATCAATAAAATCTTGTGTAGCCAATCCTGGCTTAATGCCTGGTATAAACGAATTCTGTCTTTTCAGATACTCAGCGTACTGCTGTGGATTCACAAGCAATGCGGTATATACATAAGTGAATATAACTACCAAGACAAACAGTAGAATATTGTACGGTATCGACTTCCAGTCATTAAGAGAACTCAGTAAAGCACTTGAGTTAGCTACATCATCACCTGCAGCAAACCTTGCTATGGTCATAGGTAGAAACATGATTGCCTGAGCAAAGATAATCGGCATGACACCTGAGGCATTCACTTTCAATGGAATGTAATCTCTTACTCCAGTAGCAGGAATATTACCAGAAGTTCGACCAACCATACGCTTAGCGAACTGGATAGGAATCCTTCTAACACCTTGCACTATGAGTACTGTCACCAGCACGATCGCAAAGAATAAGATCATCTCTATGAGGAAGAAGAATATATTATTATTGAAAGCACTAACCAATTCTGCCGTAAATACCGTCGGTAGTGTGGCAATGATGCCAATCATGATCAATAGCGAAATACCATTACCAATACCCTTATCTGTGATCTTCTCACCTAACCACATAGCTAAGATTGTCCCACTGGAAAGTATAATGATGTTACTAAAAAAGAATACTGATGAAGGTACACTTGGATCTACTGCGCCAGGGGTAGATCTGATCATTGTCAGATATGTAGCCCCTTGAACCAAGGTGATCGCGACGGTCAGAAGTCTGGTCAACTGAGTGATCTTCTTACGACCTGACTCACCTTCTTTCTGTTGCAATTTTTGAAAATAAGGCACTGCAAAACCCAGCAACTGAATGATAATAGACGCTGTAATATAAGGCATGATCCCTAACGCGAAGACTGCCGCATTACCAAATGCACCACCCGTAAAGGCATTAATCAATCCTAAGATATCGGAAGCGTTTGTTCCAACATCCAGTGCGCTTGCATTAACACCTGGAAGAACCACGAATGAACCGAATCGATATACCATAAGTATAAAGAGAGTGAATAATATTCTCTCTCTTAATTCCTTAATTTTCCAGATATTCTGTAGAGTGTCTATGAATTTTTTCATTAAGCTCTTATATTATATTGATAGTACCACCTTTAGCTTCAATCGCTGCCTTAGCAGTCTCAGAACATGCATGTGCTTGCACTGTGATGGAAGATGATAGTTCACCTGTCGCTAATATTTTTACTTTGTCAGTCTTCTTAACGATTCCCAGCTCCACTAACTTCTCTAATGATAGATCAGTGACGCCATACTTGTCGACAATCTCTGATATTCTACCTAAGTTGATAGGCGTAAATGGGACTCTATTAGGATTTTTGAAACCTCTCTTCGGGAGTCTCATCTGCAGTGGCATCTGGCCACCCTCAAAGTTTCTCTTCTTACTCCATCCAGAACGGGACTTAGCTCCCTTATGACCTCTCGTAGAAGTACCACCACGACCAGAACCTTGACCCCTTGCTATTCGCTTGCCATTCTTGACTGCACCTTCAGCGGGTTTTAAATTATGTAACTCCATTTTGCTAAAAATTAAACTTCTTCGATAGTAATTAGATGGCTTACTTTATTGATCATGCCCATCACAATTGGAGATGTCTCCTTTACAACAGAATGGTGCATTCTCCTTAGACCGAGCGCCTTCACAGTATCCTTCTGCTTTTGTGGTCTTCCGATCAGGCTTCTTACTTGTGTTAACTTTACTTTAGACATGGTCTTTCAAATTTCCTATCCTTCAAATAATTTATTCAGGGAGATGCCTCTTGTCTTAGCCACTTGTTCTGGGCTCCTTAATTTAGACAGTGCATCCACCGTTGCTTTTATTACGTTATGCGGATTAGAAGAACCCTGAGATTTTCCTAATACATTTTGCACACCTGCTATCTCCAATACAGCTCTCATCGCTCCTCCTGCTATCACTCCTGTACCGTCAGCTGCTGGCTTCATGAATATTTTACCCGCACCATACTTTCCTTTCTGCTCATGGGGAATTGTACCCTTCACGATCGGAAAACGTATCAAAGATTTTTTAGCATCATCAATCGCTTTAGCAATAGACTCCTGCACATCTCTGGCTTTACCTAAGCCGTGACCTACCGTTCCTTTGCCATCACCGACGACGACCAGCGCAGAGAAACTAAACGTACGACCACCTTTAGTCACTTTAGCCACACGATTTAAACTAACCAGTTTGTCTTTGAGTTCCTGATCTGCTGGCTTAATACGCTGCTTTCCTTTGTTATTATCTCTATTGTTTGCCATAATGTCTTTTTAGAAATTGAGGCCACCTTCTCTGGCACCATCAGCTAATGATTTAATACGACCATGATACAAGTACCCAGCTCTATCGAATAAGACAGTACTAATGTCTTTAGACTTAGCTCGGTCAGCGATCAGTGCACCTACCTTCTTCGCTTGCTCTATTCTAGAGCCAGCCTTTTCTATTCCGTCCTCTTTACTGGAAGCCGATACGATAGTTTGACCATTAATATCATCAATGACCTGACAGTATATAGAAGTATTACTTCTGAATACAGACAATCTCGGAGTAGAGGCATCGCCTCTGAGTCTCTTCCTGATTCTGTATCTGATTTTTTGCCTTCTGGCTCTTTTGTTAACCATGATAATATAATCTTTTTATCCAGCTGTCTTACCAGCTTTTCTTCTTATGACTTCACCTTTGTACTTGATACCTTTTCCTTTGTAAGGCTCTGGCTTTCTAAATGCTCTGATCTTAGATGCTATTTGTCCCAGTAACTGATTGTCATGACTGGATAAAATGATAGCAGGATTAGATCCTTTCTCCATTTTGGTCTCCAGCTTAACTTCGTCTGGTATAGCAAACATGATTGGGTGAGAGTAACCTACAGTCAACTCCAGAAGTTGTCCCGTATTATTCACTCTGTAACCTACACCTACAAGCTCTAATTCCTTTACGTATCCCTCAGAGACCCCATGTACCATATTGGATAGGAGTGATCTATAAAGACCGTGGAATGCTTTATGCCTTTTTTGTTCAGTCGGACGCTTCACTGATATGATCCCATCCTCCATAGAGATGATCATATCTGGATCTACTTGCTGCTTCAACTCACCTTTGGGTCCTTTCACAGTGACCATATTCCCTTTAGAGATATCCACTGATACTCCTGAGGGAACTGATATTGGTGCATTACCTATTCGTGACATAATGTGATTTTCTATATATTAATAAACGTAGCAGATGACTTCTCCGCCTATATTATTCGCTTTTGCTTCTTTACCCGTCATCAACCCTTTACTGGTAGAGACGATCGCTATCCCAAGACCATTGATGACCCGAGGTAGCTCACTGACAGAGCTATACTTTCGTAGGCCAGGCTTACTGACTCTACCTAATTTCTTGATCACAGGCTCTTTGGTGGTTTTATCGTACTTCAATGCGATGCTTATCACCCCTTGGTGCCCAGCGTCATCATCGAACTTGTACTTATGAATGAAACCCTGATCATATAAAATCTCAGTGATCTTCTTCTTCATATTAGAACCAGGTATCTCTACGACTCTATGTCCTGCTTGCTGCGAATTTCTGATTCTTGTCAGATAATCTGCGATTGGATCTGTTACTCCTGCCATGTTACCAGCTTGCTTTTGTGATTCCAGGAATTTTGCCTTCTAAAGCCATCTTTCTAAAAGTGACTCTATTGATTCCAAATTTTCTCATGTAGCCTTTAGGCCTTCCTGTAAGTTTACATCTATTATGAAGTCTGACGGGTGAAGAATTCTTTGGAAGTTTATCCAATTCATCCCAGTTACCTTCTTCCTTCAATTTTTTACGTAGCTCAGCGTACTTTGCTACTAATTTTTGCCTTTTAGCTTCTCTTGCTATGACGGATTTCTTAGCCATATTTAGATTAATTTCTTTGGTTTTTGAATGGCATCCCTAACAACTTCAGTAACTCCAATGCCTCGGCATCTGTGTTTGCAGTCGTCACGAAACTAATATCCATACCAGTGATTTTATTCACCTTGTCTATATCGATCTCAGGGAAGATAATCTGCTCTTCGATGCCCAGAGAATAGTTACCTCTACCGTCGAATGCTTTATCACTGATGCCTCTGAAATCCCTCACCCGTGGTAATGCCACAGCGATCAGTCTATCTAAGAATTCCCACATCCGCGCACTTCTAAGTGTGACCTTAGTACCAATGGTCATCCCCTCTCTCAACTTGAAGTTAGAGACTGATTTCTTGGCTTTGGTAGGGACACACTTCTGACCAGCTATGGCTGTCATCTCATTCAGTGCTGCTTCCACTAATTTTTTATCCTGAGTCGCACCACCTACACCTTGATTGATACAGATTTTGGTCAACTTAGGTACTTGCATAGGTGACTTATACGCAAACTGCTCCTGCAGCTTGGGTACCACCTCTGTCATATATTGCGTCTTAAGTCTTGGCTGATAACTCATCTTAAATTAATTCTCCTGATTTTTTTGAATATCTGACTGACTTATTATTTGCATCAGCTTTTCTCCCTACCCTTGTTGGCTCCCCTGACTTAGGGTCTATTACCTTCAAGTTAGAGATATGGATAGGCGCATTGATCTCATTGATCCCGCCTGGATTATCTTGAGTCGGCTTCGTGTGCTTCTTCCTTAGATTCACTCCCTCTACGATTGCTCTGTTTTTATCAGCAATAATCTCTTGCACGGCACCTTTTGTCCCTTTGTAATCGCCTGCGATGACCATTACTTGATCTCCTTTTTTGATATGGAGCTTTGGTGAAAATCTTTTCTTACTCATAGTAATATATTAAAGTACTTCTGGAGCCAATGATATAATTCTCATGTAATCACGATCCCTTAATTCTCTTGCCACAGGACCGAAGATCCTTGTTCCTCTTGGCTCGTCATTAGGTGTCAATAACACCACTGCGTTATCATCAAACCTGATATATGATCCATCTTTTCGTCTGATCTCCTTGCGCGTCCGTACGACTACTGCTGGAGATACAGTTCCTTTTTTCACTCCACCTGGAGCAGCATCTTTTACAGTGACAATGATCTTGTCCCCGATGGATGCGTATCTTCTCTTAGACCCACCCAGTACCTTAATACATAGAACCTCTTTTGCTCCACTATTATCGGCTACCTTTAGTCTACTTTCAGCTTGAATCATAATAAATTTTCGTTAGATGTATTTATTTAGCTCTTTCAATGACCTCTACCAACGTCCACTTCTTCCGCTTACTTAAGGGTCTTGACTCTTCTATTTTTACTGTATCACCAATATTGGCATCATTAGCCTCATCATGGGCCATGAACTTCTTCGACTTCTTGACGAACTTCCCATATATCGGGTGCTTGATCCGTCTTTCTATCAGAACAGTGATTGACTTCTCCATTTTGTTACTGGAGACTACACCGATTCTCTGCTTTTTGCTTGATACTTTAGTTTCTTCCATAACTTATGATCTCTTTCTACGCGTTCTAATTTTAGATCTATTAGCGAGTGCCTCAGCATCCATAGCTGCTACCTCTCTTCTTCTATGTTCAGACTTCAGACGAGCATAATCTCTTCTGATATCTCTGAGTACCAGAGGATTGTCCAAACCTTTGATCGCGTGATCAAATTTTAATTTTTGCAATTGAGCCTGAGTCTCTTTGATCTCATTAGCAAGCTCTTCAGCTGAAAACTCCTGTAATTCTAAAAACTTCTTAGTTGCCATTGATTAGCCTTTTGCGTCGTAGTCTCTACGTACCACTGTTTTTGTCAAAATTGGTAATTTCTGTGCTGCAAGTCTTAATGCTTCTTTCGCTACTTCCATCGATACACCATCCATTTCAAATAGGATTCTTCCTGGGCGAATGACTGCTACGTAGTGGTCCAGAGCTCCCTTACCTTTACCCATCCTTACCTCTTGAGGCTTAGCTGTGATTGGTTTGTCTGGGAATATTCTAATCCACACTTTACCTTCCCTTTTCATATACCTCGTCATCGCAATCCTCGCCGCCTCGATCTGTCTGTTAGTGAGTCGACCACCCTGTTGAGCTTTGAGACCAAATGACCCAAATGCTATGGTACCTCCTCTGTGCGCAAGACCTCTATTTCTGCCTTTCTGCGCTTTTCTGTATTTGGTCCGTTTAGGTTGTAACATTTATTTATTTCTTTTACTTTTTTAAAAAGTTTGGCAAAGGTAAGCTTTTTATCTGTTTCTTCTTCCGCCCCTGTCTCTGCTATCTCTTCCGCCCTGACGGCCACCACCTTGTCTTCCACCTCCACGCTTGCCTTTATCTACCCCGACATTCGGTGATAAGTCTCTCTTACCAAGTACTTCACCCTTACAGATCCATACTTTAATGCCGATCTTACCGTATACTGTCTGTGCTTCGCTGAGAGCATAGTCAATGTCTGCCCTGAATGTATGCAATGGTGTTCGTCCATCTTTAAACTCCTCACTTCTTGCCATCTCAGCACCATTCAATCTTCCACTGATTCTCACCTTGATACCTTCAGCACCTGCTCTCATAGTGGACTGAATCGACATCTTAGTAGCCCTTCTATAGTTCATTCTGCCCTCGAGCTGCTTAGCGATGGATTCTCCTACGATAGCTGCATCAAGTTCCGGCTTTCTTATTTCAATGATATTGATTTGTACATCTTTCCCCGTTAGCTTTTTCAGCTCTTCTCTAATACGATCTACCTCTGACCCACCTTTACCAATGATGATACCAGGACGTGATGTATGTATCGTCACAGTGATTCTCTTCAGTGTTCTTTCGATAATGATTCGGGCTACTCCACCTTTGTTGACCCTGGCTTTGAGGTATCTTCTGATGTTTTCGTCTTCGACTACTTTCTCACCAAAGTCCTTACCACCAAACCAGTTAGAGTCCCATCCGCGGATGATTCCTAATCTATTACCTATTGGATTCGTTTTCTGACCCATTAATTAGAGTTTATTAACTTTTTTATTCTTCTTCAGAACTACCGGTATCCCCGTTGAACTGATCTTCGTTATCAATAACTGTACTGTTCTCCACCACAATGGTCAGATGATTTGTACGCTTTCTGATTCTATGCGCTCTACCATGTGGTGCAGGTCTAATTCTTTTGACCATAGCTCCATCATCAGAGAATGCTGACTTGACGACTAATCCATAATCATCCGCACTCAAAGTCAAATTAGCCTTCTGCTCCCAGTTAGCAATGGCTGAAAGCAATGCCTTCTCACACCACTCACCTGCTTCTCGCTTAGTGAACTTGAGTATGTTGAGAGCTTGATTAATATCTTTCCCTCTGATCGTATCCACTACCATACGCATCTTACGCGCTGACATCGGAATATTTTTTAGTCGTGATTTTGCTTCCATCTGATTGCAGATTTTTTAAAATACTTACTTTCTGTTTCCTGAATGACCTTTGAACTGCCTCGTCGGTGAAAACTCTCCCAACTTGTGACCTACCATGTTCTCTGTGACGAATACGGGTACAAATGTTTTACCATTGTGTACAGCTATCGTCTCACCTACCATACCTGGAATAATCATCGATGATCTTGACCAAGTCTTGATAACCGTTTTCTTATTTGACTCCTTAGCTTTGGTAAGCTTGTCTATCAATTTGTGATATACGTAAGGACCTTTTTTTAGTGATCTTGCCATTCTACCTAAAATTATTTTTTATTCCTCTTCTTCCTTTTAGAGATGATGAGTTGACTTGAATACTTTTTATTGTTTCTGGTCTTCTGACCCTTAGCCATGATACCAGTACGTGACCGAGGATGACCCCCTGATGCACGTCCTTCACCACCACCCATCGGGTGATCCACAGGGTTCATCGCTACACCCCTGACTCTCGGTCTTCTACCCAGCCATCTCTTTCTTCCCGCTTTTCCGAGTACCTGCAGCTGATGATCAGAGTTAGACGTGGTACCGATGACTGCTCTACAGCTCATCAATATTTTTCTCGTCTCACCTGAAGGCATTTTAATGATGGCATACTTGCCCTCTTTGCCCATGAGTGTCGCATATGTTCCTGCACTTCTTGCAATAGCTGCACCCTTACCAGGAGCCATCTCTATCGCATGTATTGCAGAACCCAATGGTATCTCATCCAAAAACATACAGTTACCTAGGTCTGGACTCACGCCTCTACCTGACTTGATCGTATCACCTACGACTAATTTGTCAGGCGCTATGATATACGACTTCTCACCATCACCATATTCTAATAGTGCGATGAAAGCAGTCCTGTTAGGATCATACTGGATACTGGCTACTGTCGCTGTACCCTCTTTCTCTCTCTTGAAGTCTATGACTCTATATCTCTTCTTGTGACCACCACCAATGTGACGGTTAGTCATTTTACCAGCGTGGTTACGACCACCGGTCTTGGTCATCTTAGTTAGTAATGACTTTTCTGGTCTATCTCCTGATAAAGCAGAATAGTCATTCCCTTGTCTGAACCTCGTCCCTGGCGTTATTGGTTTATACTTCTTTACTGGCATCTTACTATGCTTTATATATCACCGAAGAAGTCAATTTCCTCTCCTGCTGTTAGTTTGACAATAGCTTTCTTATAAGCAGACTTGCTGCCTTTGATCACACCACTCTTTGTATTTCTCGATCTGCTCTTAGCTGGCATAATCGCCGTATTCACAGAATCGACAGACACATTATACATCTTCTCGATCGCTTTTCTGATTTCGATCTTATTCGCTTTCTTAGCTACCTTGAAGGTATATTGACCACTCTTCTCTGAGAGATTCTCAGATTTTTCTGTGATGATGGGTTTGATTAATATCTCTTTAGCCATTAGATTAAGTTTAGCTATACATTTCGTTAATCTTAGCAATAGCGCTCTCAGATATCAGAAGCTTCTGTGCATTCAGTATCTGGTATACATTCAGATCAGATGCAGGAGCCACTTCGGACTTCTTACAGTTACGGCCTGATAAGTATAAGTTTTTATCGTGCTCACCTGTCACTAATAATGTCTTGACATTATCAGATTCAAAGCTTTTTAGCATCGTGTGGTATGTGCTGGTCTTTGGTGCTTCGAATGTGAAGTCTTCTATGACCACCACATTACCTGCATTCATTTTAGCTGCTAAGGCTGATGCCTTGGCGATGCTCTTGACCTTCTTATTCAGCTTGATGCTGTATGTTCTTGGTCTTGGACCAAAGACACGACCTCCACCTTTAAATAAAGGATTCTTGATGGATCCAGCTCTTGCCGTACCTGTTCCCTTTTGCTTTTTAATCTTTCTTGTAGATCCAGTGATCTCCCCTCTTTCCTTCGCTTTGTGCGTTCCTTGTCTTTGATGCGCATTGTACTGCTTCACAGCAAGGTAGACAGCATGCTCATTAGGCTCTACGCCGAACACTGCATCGGGTAGCTCTATCGACTTACCCGTCTTCTGTCCCTCTATATTATATACGTCAGCTTTCATAGATCCTATTTTTGAATTACCACGAATGAACCTTTGTGACCAGGTACAGCACCTTTAACCAACAAAAGATTTTTATCAGGAAATATTTTGAGTACTTCTAAGTTCTTTTTTGTGATCGTCTTTCCACCAGTACGCCCAGCCATTCTCATGCCTTTCACGACTTTAGAAGGAGTTGATGCAGCACCAATCGATCCAGGAGCACGTTGTCTATTGTGCTGACCGTGGGTCGCATCATTGACACCTTTAAAATTATATCTTTTCACTACACCCTGGAATCCTTTACCCTTCGTGGTACCTGATACGTCTACAAAATCGCCTTCTTCAAATAATTCTTGGATGGTGATAAGCTCTCCCATAGCTTTTTCGATCGCATTAAAATCTCTAAACTCTACTACCTTTCTTTTAGGCGTGGTGTTAGCTTTCTTAAAGTGACCGACCATGGCGTTGGAGGTATTCTTCTCCTTTTTGTCGCCATATGCTAATTGTACTGAGCTGTAGCCATCCTCATCTTCTGATTTGACCTGGGTTACTACGTTAGGAGATGCATCAATGACGGTGCATGCTACATTATTACCAGCTTCATCAAATATGCTGGTCATTCCTATCTTTTTACCAATTAATCCGTTCATTTACAATATATTATGACTGAGCCAAGAGGTAAATCCTCGCTCAACGGTAAAAACAATATTGACTAAAACTAAGTAAGCTTTACTTGGATGTCTACTCCACTTGGTAATTCAAGCTTTGACAGTGCATCGACTGTCTTCTGAGTAGGCGTGTAAATCTCAATAAGCCTCTTGTGGGTCCGAAGCTGGAACTGTTCTCGAGATTTTTTATTCACGTGCGGGGAACGCAATACGGTGAATACCTCTTTTTCAGTTGGCAGCGGAATCGGACCAGTTATGACAGCACCACTATTGCGAACTGTCTTTACGATCTTCTCCGTTGATTTGTCCACTAAGTTGTGGTCATATGAACGAAGCTTAATCCTGATTTTTTGATTCATACTCTATTTTAATATAAAAACTCTTTCTCTCAAAAGAGGCGCAAAGGTACATATAAATAAGACAACATGTGAAACTTTTGATGCAGAAAGTTTAAAATATCTGCAATAAGTTCCGCAGCGCCTTACTTCCGGCGTAAACATAGACCTCAATCTGACATTTTTTAAGCTGACTTGGCTCCTTTTCTGTGAAAATAAGTAAGCATCAATAACGCGCCCAAATTCAATTTCTTTAGATTTCACAAAACATAATAAGGATCGAGTAAAAGACCATTGTCATCCCTAAGCCAAACATCTTGGCTCAGCAAGGATTGAGCAGACTGAGTTAATTAGTTCAAATGTAATCTAAGAGAACATGTATTACCTATATTAGGGCAAATAAATCGAATCAATTCGCCACCTATGGAAACCACTGCAGACACCTTAGTGCTATATCAACAACAAGACGGCGTAGCCATCATCACCTTAAATCGACCGAAAGCGTATAATGCCCTGTCTAAAGCCCTAATCGATCAGCTGATCAGCTGTATCAAAAGAGCAGAAGAAGATGTGTCTGTGAAGGCTACCGTGCTTACAGGAAGCGGTAAGGCCTTTACCGCCGGTGTGGACCTGAAAGAGCTGACCACTAATGCTGCCGCACTGGAAGATGACTCAGCCATCATCGAGATTTTCAAATCAAGAAAAAAACCGATGATTGGCGCGATAAATGGCTTCACCTTCACTGGTGGTTTAGAATTAGCTTTGAGCTGTGATGTCCTTTATGCCTCAGAGCATGCCGTACTGGCTGACACGCACTGTAAAGTGGGCATCATGCCGACATGGGGCATGTCTCAGCGCCTCCCCCGTCTGATCGGCATCGGCCGAGCGAAAGAGATGTCTCTGAGTGGTCGCAAGATCGATGCTCAGACCGCATTAGACTGGGGCTTAGTGAATCGGGTCTTTCCCGCTGATCAGCTACTGCCAGAAGCCGTAAAGTTAGCCTCAGAGATAGCTGCGAATAATGCCACTGCTGTAGCCGGCATGAAGTCACTGATCGATGCTGGAGTCAATAAGGGCCTGGAAGAAGCCTTAGATTACGAGTACAAAACCAGCCACGCTCACAATGATGTCCTTGATTTTAGTGGGATGATGGAGAAATTGAATCAGATGAGGAAGAAAAGTTAATGGTGAATGGTACATTATTGAGTCGCCTTTGATTAAGTTCAATTCAAGAGGATGGTTCTGATTTCCATATTTGTTACTCCGTCAGCGTAGACCTCTTTCCAAAGTACACTCTCTAAGACCCAGCCCGTATCATGAATTCTTGAAACAGTTTCCGTCATATTCTTTAGTATGAATTCTGCTTCTGGTAAGGTGAATTTATGGCCTAATTTTTCCGCCGTGGCTTTTAAGTAACTAAAAGTAGATTCAGTCAATTGTTCAGAGTCCACTTCTTGAAATGATCTAAGCGTATATTCATTATGTAAGGTGTCAAGGTCCTCCAAGACAACTGCTACATATGTATTAAATGGATTACTATTATCATAAAGGTTCGAAGTGTACATGTGACCGCTAACTGTGTCGTTAAGCATATATTTTGCTCCATGAAAGGTTTGTAATTGTTGTACATCTTGAATTGCAATAGCTTCGATTGATTCTTTCGTGGAATACATGGTCTTCATCTGTGCTATGACCGGACCCAGTCCCGGCAGGATTTCTATATCAGAGTTTAAGGCATCAGCTGCTGAATATATATAGTCCTTGACCTCTTTCCAATTCTCAATAGAATCGATAGTACCTAATTCATTCATCTTAATATCCACAGAAATGTCATCTGCAAGAGAGGCCACTTTCTGTATCAATGGGTTTGTAGAATCAGTTTTAAAATTTTTATAAAACCATCTTACGGTATAAGAATTCGCGGTGGAATCTAACACGGTAACTTCAATATCATAAGTCATCGTCTCATTTGATGAGGTATCAATATCAGTATATTTTAGCTTTTGTAATGTAGCAGAGTATTCGTAACGATCCCCTACATTCCAGTAGCTGATGACTTGTACAGAGGAGTCCTGACTATTTATTTGAGAATGGATATCACCGAAGCAAAAAATAAACAGCAGCAATATTGAATATTGGATGTAAACCATGTTCTAAAAATATTAATAAAGAAGAGACATTTAGATCTAAAATCAAAATGTGTCCTGTCTATACTAGCGTATCAAATTTCGCTTACCAATAAAATCAACAAAAAAAAGAGACAACCTTTTACAAGATTGCCTCTTTTATTTTACATCGGATAATCGATCAGCTTACACTGCGACTTCTCCTTTTGATTTAGCGATCACTTCTTCTGCGATGCCTTTAGGCGCAGCAGCGTAGTGTGAAAACTCCATGGTGCTACTCGCGCGACCTGAAGTAATCGTCCGTAGATCTGTCACATATCCAAACATCTCAGACAATGGTACATCAGCTGAAATAGACACAGCACCACCCGATCTCGGCTCTTGGCCTTTAGGTAGCCCTCTACGTCTGTTCAGATCACCAATGACTGATCCTGTGAACTCTTCTGGGCTCACGACCTCTAACTTCATGATAGGCTCCAATAATACTGGGGCACATCCTTTAGCTGCAGCTCTGAAGCCTTCCTTAGCACAAAGCTCAAAGGCGATTGGCTTAGAATCCACTGCGTGAGTCGATCCGTCATACAGTCTGACTTTCATACTGTCAATGTTATACCCAGCGAGGATACCATTATCCATCATAGCTTTGAAGCCCTTCACGATGGATGGGAAGAATTCCTTAGGAATTGATCCTCCATGGATGCTATTTTCGAATTGAAGCTTCGTCTTACCTGACTTATAGTCATCCGTCTCTAAGAATTCTGCATCAGCAGGTCCTAACTCGAACTGCATCTGAGCAAAAAGTCCTGAACCACCTGACTGCTTCTTCAATCTCTCTGTGTGATCTACTGTCGTCGTGAGTGCCTCTTTGTAACTTACTTGAGGTGCACCCTGATTACACTCTACACCAAACTCTCTTCTTAATCGATCGACGATGATTTCTAAGTGAAGCTCACCCATACCAGAGATAATTGTCTGATTGGTGTCCTCATCATATCTGACTTTGAATGTCGGATCTTCTTCAGCCAGCTTAGCTAATCCCATACCCAACTTATCCATGTCCTTCTGAGACTTTGGCTCTACAGCTACACCGATCACGGGATCAGGGAAGACCATAGATTCAAACTGGATAGGCGCACTTTCTGCAGATAGCGTGTCACCTGTTCTGATGTCTTTGAATCCGACACCAGCCGCAATATCACCGGCCTCGACGACGTCGATTGGATTTTGCTTGTTAGAGTGCATCTGATATAATCTGGAGATACGCTCCTTTTTGCCTGTTCTGTTATTTAGGATGTAAGAACCAGCTTCTAACTTACCAGAGTAGACTCTGAAAAAGGCTAATCGACCCACATATGGATCGGTTGCTATCTTAAATGCAAGCGCTGAGAAAGGCTCATCGGTAGATGGTGCTCTTTCTACTTCTTTTTCTGTATCAGGGTTTGTACCTGTGACTGACCCGACATCTAAAGGTGATGGGCAGTAAGCACACACCGCGTCAAGCACCGCCTGAACTCCTTTATTTTTAAATGCAGATCCACACATCATAGGTACGAACTTAAGATCCAAGACTGCATCTCTCACTGCAGCTCGCATTTCGTCCTCGGTGATTGAGTTAGGATCTTCGAAGTATTTCTCCATCAATGAGTCATCATACTCGGCTACAGCTTCTAAAAGCTTCTCTCTCCACTCAGCTACTGTATCGACAAGGTCTTCTGGAATCGGAATTTCTTTGAAAGTCATTCCCATGTCCTCATCATTCCAAACGATCGCTTTGCCAGTAATGAGATCCACGACGCCTTTAAATGTTTCTTCTGCTCCAATCGGAATCTGCAATGGAATGGCCTCACTACCTAACTTTTCTTTCACGTCTTTTACCACGTTAAGAAAGTCGGCACCTGATCTATCCATTTTATTGACAAAACCGATTCTTGGTACATTATAATTATCTGCCAGTCTCCAGTTAGTCTCAGACTGTGGCTCTACTCCACTTACAGCGCAGAATAAGAAGACCAGTCCATCAAGGACTCTTAATGAACGATTCACCTCCACAGTGAAATCCACGTGACCAGGAGTATCGATGATATTCATCGGATAATCCTGCCCCTTCCAATTCCAGTTTGTCTTGGTAGCAGCAGAGGTAATCGTGATTCCTCTTTCTTGTTCTTGCTCCATCCAATCCATCGTAGCGGCACCATCATGCACCTCTCCGATCTTATGACTCATACCGGTATAGTATAATACACGCTCTGTTGTGGTTGTCTTACCTGCATCAATGTGTGCAGCAATACCAATATTTCTGGTAAACTTTAGATCCTTTGACATTATATTATTATTCTAAATTGAATGATTATGCTCTGAAATGTGCAAATGCCCTGTTAGACTCTGCCATTCTGTGCGTATCCTCTTTTTTCTTCACTGCGGCTCCTTCACCTTTACTTGCAGCGATGATTTCAGCTGATAGCTTTTCTGCCATCCCCTTACCACTTCTGGCTCTGGCATATTTGATAAGCCACTTCATACCCACTGACATCTTACGCTCTCCTCTTAGCTCTACAGGTATCTGGAATGTAGCACCCCCAATACGCTTACTTCTTACCTCCACCTGAGGCATGACAGTATCGACTGCAGCTTTCCATACGACGTGAGGGTCCTCACCAGTCTTCTCCTTCACTATGTCCATAGCGTCATAGAAGATCTGAAAGGCTGTATTTTTCTTACCTCTGAGCATCAAGTTATTGATAAACTGAGTGACCAGCGTGTCTTGGAATACTGGATCTGGCTGGATGATCCTCTTTTTGGGTTTTCTTTTCCTCATGATAAAGATTTCTTGGGTCGCTTATTTCTTAGGTCGCTTCGTACCGTATTTTGATCTTGATTGTAATCTGTCATTGACTCCAGCAGTATCGAGAGCTCCTCTGACGATGGTGTATCTTACACCAGGTAAATCTTTCACCCTTCCGCCTCTGATGAGTACGATAGAGTGTTCCTGAAGGTTATGACCTTCACCAGGTATATAAGCGATTACCTCTATACCATTGGTCAATCTTACTTTTGCTACTTTTCTTAGGGCAGAGTTAGGCTTCTTAGGAGTCGTCGTGTATACTCTAGTACAAACGCCTCTTTTCTGAGGGCATGATTCGAGAGCTCTTGACTTACTCTTCTGAATGATCTGTTTCCTGCCTTTTCTGACCAGCTGGTTTATAGTCGGCATATATGCTATTTATAATGTGAATATTCAATGCTTTCTTAAAAAGAGCTGCAAAGGTATAAACAATTGGACGATTGAGCAACAAGTATTTATTAAATTATTTGCCACACCAATATTTGACTGAGAATGAAGCGAAAAGTGACAAATAAATCGACTTAGAACTCACTATCAGCTCATTTCTTCGCGAAAGAAGATATTTTAGCAGCATAATAA
>CALFUK010000026.1 GCA_937929945.1 uncultured Saprospiraceae bacterium | reverse complement strand
ACCTTTTTGACAGGCCGATTGAGGACTTCCTTGAAGTTATCAGCAGTCGTGAATATGGTCTCTATGTCTTGAGCTGTGATGTATTTGATTCCCAGTAGGTGCTTCGTCGATAATGCCGAGACTATGGCCATATGCTTATTTGGTATTGTGATTCATATTCTAAATGTACATCATCAGGATGCAGCCTCTTTATTCTGGTACAGCAATACCTGATCCTTCTCGTCTAACTCATCCCACTCCACTTTGACATAAGCTTCATCTATCGCATCGATGACCATGCCCGTATAGTTAGGCTGTATCGGCAAGTGTCTATTAAAGCGGCGGTCTACCAGTGTGAGTAGCTCCACCTTATTGGGCCTACCGTAGTGTCCCAGTGCAATGAGTCCTGACTGTATGGTCCTGCCAGTATATAGTACATCATCAATCAGGATGACTTGGCTATCCTCCACCTGAAAGTCCATCTCCGTATTACTCGCCATGAGCGGTGTATCCCGCCGACGAAAATCATCCCGATAGAAGGTGATATCGATTTTACCATATTGGAATGCGAAATTCTTATCTATCGAATGAAGGACCTTGACGATTCGATCAGAGAGCAGCACGCCTCTCTCCTGAATACCGACAATGCAAGTATTTTCAAAATTGCCATATTCCTCGATCAATTGATTGCAGAGGCGCTCGATGGTGAGCTGAAATTTTTGGTTCTTTAATATGACTCTTCCCTTTGCCATCGATTCGCTTACTGCTTTGATTTTTTAGCCTGTCCACCGCCTTTGTTCGCTTGCTTTTTTGACCAAGCATCCTTCAGTGTCACTGTCCGATTGATGATGATATCATCTGGCGATGAGTCAGTGTCTACTGCAAAATATCCCGTTCTCATGAACTGAAATGTGTCACCAGGCTTTGCCTGAGTCAGATGTGGCTCTGCCAATGCTTTGACTTGTTTCAAGGATTCAGGATTGATGAACTCAGTAAAATCCTTATTCTCATGCGCATCAGGTGTCGGGTCAGTGAAGAGCCTATCGTAGATATTCACAGTCACTGGGACTGCATGAGTGGCTGACACCCAGTGCAGTGTGCCTTTCGCTTTGACCCCAGAAGTGTCTTCACCACTCTTACTATCTGGATAGTAGCTGCAGTGCACTTCTTCTATCTCTCCGGTTTGTTCATTTACCTTGTAGTCCTCGCAGTGCAAGATGTAGGCGAATTTCAGCCTGACGTCTCTACCAGGTCCCATTCGAAAGAATTTTTTGGGTGGATCAATCATGAAGTCCTTGCGCTCTATGTACAGCTCATTGGAGAATGGCAGCTCTCTGTGAGTCGGCTCCTCTGCTTCTGGATTATTCAAGGCTTTCAGGTGCTCCGTCTGACCTACAGGGTAGTTAGTGATCACCACTTTTAGCGGATCCAGCACTACATTTACCCGGTCTGTCGTCTTATTCAATTCTTCTCTGATGCAAAAGTCTAGGAGTACGGGATCAATGAGATTTTCTCGCTTGGTCATACCCACCTTATCGCAAAAATTGCGAATGGCCGCAGCGGGATAGCCTCGTCTGCGCATCCCAGCTATGGTCGGCATCCGGGGATCATCCCAGCCAGTGACGATACCTTCATCCACCAGCTTGCGAAGTTTACGCTTACTGGTGATCATATAGCCCACATTCATTCGGGAGAATTCGCGCTGCTTGGATGGGAAGATACCTAGTTGCTGGATGAGCCAGTCATACACATCCCGATGGTGCCTGAACTCCAGCGAACAAAGCGAATGCGTAATCTTCTCAATGGAGTCAGACTGCCCATGGGCGAAATCATACATGGGGTATATCGCCCAGTCGTCGCCCGTCCGGTGATGGGTCTCTTTCTTGATGCGGTAGATGATGGGATCGCGCATCAGCAGATTAGGCGAGCTCATATCGATCTTAGCACGCAGGACCATAGATCCGTCTTCATGCTTGCCCTCTTTCATCTCAGTGAATAATTGCTTATTCTCAGCGATGGGTCTATCTCTGTTAGGGCTATTAGTCCCCGGTTCTGTCGGGGTGCCTTTCTGTGCGGCCATCTCCTCTGGAGAGAGATCATCCACGTAGGCATGGCCTTTATCAATCAGCTCATGAGCGAACTGATACAGCTGAGGAAAATAATCTGAAGCATAGTATTCCCGATCCCCCCAGTCGAAACCCAGCCACTTGATATCCTTCTTGATACCGTCTACATACTCCGTTTCTTCGGTCGCTGGATTGGTATCATCGAATCTCAGATTCGTCTGACCTCCATACTTGGCAGCCAAACCAAAATTTAGACAGATAGCCTTGGCATGACCGATGTGTAGGTAGCCATTAGGCTCAGGAGGAAATCTGGTGTGAACCCTCCCTTCAAAAAGACCAGCTTCGATATCTGCTTCAATGATTTCTTCGATAAAATTTTTTGCTTCCTCTTTAGTTTCCTCCATGATCTACATTCTTTGTGGCAGATTGATGCCTAACAAATTTAACGATGATTCGAGCGTATCCGCTATCTGCTTGGATAGATTTAGTCTGAATGATTTTGCCTCTGGCGACTCCGCCCCCAGTATTCTTAGATCGTGATAAAACCGATGAAAGCCCTTCGCCAGGTCATAGCTGTAGTGGGCCACCAGTGATGGATCATAGTGCGCTGCCGCTTGCTCCAGTACCGTGGGGTATTGTATGAGTTGATTCACCAGCTGCCGCTCCACATCCTGACACACATACCCGGCAAAGTCTTGACTGAGCTCCTCTTCTGATTTTCTAAAAATGGATTTGATCCTGACGTACGCATTCTGGATATAGGGTCCAGTCTGCCCCTGCATATCCACTGATTCCTTTGGGTCAAAGACGATTCGCTTCTGTGGATTCACTTTTAGGATAAAATACTTGAGTGCTCCCAGGCCGATATCTCTGATGGTGCCCTCTTGCTCATCGGCTGTGAGTCCGCCCATATCTCCTCTTTCTTCTGCCCCACTGCGCGCTTCTCCGATGACTTCTTTGATCAGTACATCAGCATCCACCACTGTACCTTCTCTGGACTTCATCTTACCTGTGGGCAGATCCACCATGCCATATGACAGATGGTAGAGACCCTCCGCATAGGGCTTATCCAGCTTTTTCATGATCTCGAATAGGACCTTAAAATGATAGTTTTGCTCATCGCCCACGACGTAGATCATCTTCTTAGCCGTATGGTCTTGGTAGCGGATATCCGCCGTGCCCAGGTCCTGTGTGAGGTACACGGAGGTCCCATCACTTCTGAGTAATATCTTCTGGTCCAAGCCTTGGGGCTCTAAGTCCACCCAGATACTACCATCTTCCTTCTTATAGAATAAGCCTGCTTCCTCCCCTGCTTCTACCATAGATTTACCCGTCAGATAGGTATCACTCTCGTAGTATGATTGATCAAACCCGACACCCAGCTTCTGGTATGTCACCTCAAATCCATCATACACCCAGCCATTCATCATGCTCCAAAGAGCTTTCACTTCTTCATCATCGTCTTCCCACTTCAGGAGCATGTCTTTCACCTGCCGACCCAGATCACTATGGTCATTGAAATAGTGGTTCTTAAAACCTTTGAAGAAGTCTTCAGATGTGGTATCAGGCTTAGCTTTTTCTTTGAATACTTGCTCGGCCTCATCAGTGGCTTGCCAAGTTGTGTATTCAACCTTCAGTTGTTTGTCAAATTCTACGTAGTATTTGCCCACGAGAAAATCACTCTTCATTCCGCTGGACTCCGGCGTCTCACCATTCCCAAAGAGCTTCCAAGACAGCATACTCTTGCAGATGGCCACGCCCCTGTCATTCACGATCTGGGTGCGGACCACGCTGTAGCCTGTCTTTTCTAAGATATTAGCCGTGGACCAGCCTAAGAGTATATTTCTGATGTGTCCCAGGTGCAGAGGCTTATTCGTATTAGGTGATGAGAATTCTACCAGAACCTTCTCGCCCTGACCTACATTGACATCTTGATACTCGCCAGCTACCGTTTTTCCCAATTGATTCAACCAGAATTCATTGGTAAAAGAAAGATTCAAAAAGCCTTTGACGATATTGAAATTCTCAATTGATGCTGTCTGATTCACTAGATCAGTGCCGATGGCTTCGCCGAGTACCTGTGGATTAGACTTTGTCCTCTTCACAAAGGGAAATAATACGACAGTGTAAGTGCCCTCGAATTCGGGCTTCGTATGGTTAATCAGGACCTCCGATGCAGCGACGTCACAAGCAAATTTTTCTTTGAGTGATTGGCTGACTTGTTGGGATATATCTTTTAAAAAATTCATTTCGTATATAAGTGCCGCAAAGGTAGATAATTCGGCTATACGAAGCGAAAGTTATGTCAATCGAAATAGAATATTGTAAAATGTACAGATTGTAGGCATTAGGCCACTTTTGCTGCAAAGTGTTCAAAAGTGGCAACCTGCTATAAGTGCATGAAATACAGCACCAATCTCAACCTGAAAGTCAGGCTCTAGTGTGATGGTGTGTGCTGCTTGGTACGAGACAGTAGCCAAGGACATTAAGGTCTGTGAGGAATTGATGATACTATCGCTCCTTATATCCATTGACCGTGTCTCGGTCCCTACTAAACTGAGCTCTTTCACACAGCCACCTAAGTTGACTTGATAATATCCACAGTGACCAGTACTGGTCGTCGCTTGTAGATAAAAGGTATCATCGAAAGTAGGCTGGAAGCTCTGCTCTATGACACCGTCCGTTATAGATCCAAGCGTTAAGCTAAAGCCCGCAAAGCGCTCACTGCGCAGGCGAAAAAGGACTGGTCCACCCTGCACGACAATTCGAAAAGATAACTCATCTCCCTGCTGGATAAACGGCAACTGGTAGTAGTCATTCGCATCAGGAGATACAGGGGTATTAATGCCATGACCAATGGTGCCGAAAATGTCCGTTGTGGCAGTAATAGCCAGGCTCTTCGTATCATTGGGCTCATGATCAGTTCCAAAAATGGGCGGCACGAAGTCAGCTGTAATATTATAACTCATGCAATCATTCTGAGAACTCAGCTGGATCAATACGGTATCTCCAGGTGTCAGACAATCGATGATAAAATTTGATGGACTATTCTGCTGCTCAGATCCTAAAAAGAGCTGGTCATTTCGAAATCGACTCAGCTTGATGCCATCGCTATGGGTCATGCTCAATGAGAGACTTCCTAACTCTTCTGCGACGTACATGTAGTTATCCCAATTGTCATATTGATAGATACCATATCTGAGATGACCTGCATAGCTGTTACCAGCAATGAGCTCTACGGCACTGCTAAACTGATCATTGGGTTCAGGATCAGACGGCAAGACATCAGGTATGACTGCCGCAGTGTATCCGTAGTCTCCAAACGTACCATTAAAATTAATCTCTATGGTATCTCCCGCTGCGATGCAAGTAAGTCCTCCAGTAGTCGTCTGTGCGCCAAAATTATGGATGTTATCAAAAGCCTTGAGCTTTCTAAAACTACCATTGCAACTCATCTGATAGGTAGTCCCACAGCAACTGATCACACCTGGCTTGGCAAAGCCAGATATAACTAATTCTCCATCGAATGGTGCTGTATAATAATAGCGTACTGAGGATTCTCCATCAACCGAGCATGAGGTGCCATCAGGACAATTAAAATTATACTTGGCGATGGCGCCGGTGACGCTGGACTGAGAATGACCAACAAAGCTCATGATCCCAGCTATCAGACATATGATCAAAACCCGATTAAGCAAGATAAACCGAAAATCATCCATAACTACCCATTTAAAACCTAAGATACGGAGCCAACATCTGAGATGAAATAGCGAAAAGTAGTGATTTTAGATCCCCCCAGTAAGCAGCCACTTATAACAATTAGAATATCTTACACGTTAGATTTTCATTTGACTGACACTATATGCGACTTAGAATTCTTCTACCCCTTCTATTGATTATCATGTACACTCACTTCCTGCATGCTCAGCGATCACTGGGCTTCTATGGTGACAGATACAGCGGCTATGAGCAGCTACACAGCAATCCCGCCTTGGCGAATCAGTCGCCCTATGCTTGGGATGTGACACTCGGCGGGGTCCACGGTTTTGGATATTCAGACTATGCGTTTATTAGAAAGACGAGTCTGCTGGGGCTTCGCTCTGCCGCTGATGAGCTGCAGGTCATAGAGGCACAGTCCCAGATTCCAGATGCCAATAGTGATGTGCCTTTATTAATTTTTGATGAAAATAGAGCTAACAAAATAGCCGCTCTTCATGGTCGCATTCTGGGGCCAGCCATTAGATTTTCGCTTGCTGATTTTAGCATCGGCATCGGCACCAGCTATAGAGGACACGCTTCTTCATTTAATATACCCGAGAATTTGGGCACCTATGAGCTGAATGAGTCTATCTCGACTCAAGTGATCAATATTTCAGAAGCCCAATTTTCTTACGCGGCTTGGTCAGAAATCAGCTTGAATATTGCGCGCTCTATGGGCAACTCATCTTTTGGCTTATCGATTAAGCTGATGCAGACCAGTGGTGCCGCTGGCTACATCAATAATAATTCTGCCAGTAACTTTTCATTTGTAGATGATGTCATCAGCATACCCGAGTCTGGTGTTGACTTAGACTACGCCTTAGATTTTCAAAATATCGATGAGCCAGAGATTGGATTATTCGCGGGTGAGATGAGCCTTGGTATTGACATAGGCTACTTATATACGGGTCCATCATTTAGTATTGGAGCCTCAATCCTTGACATTGGGACACTTCATAACTCTGACATTGGCGTCTCTGTACTCTCCAGGACTGATGGCGGTCTGAGCTTAGACTTAACTGATTACAGGATCATTGATGAGCCTGGCCCTTTAGAGGACCAGATCCTCTCAGACCTTCCGATCATCAGCAGCAATGAGCATCTACATATAGGGCTGCCTACGGCCCTGCACATCCATGGTGATTGGTCCTATGATGATCGACTCAAAGTATCCGGTTCATTCTTTATGAGAACACCGATCCATGAAAATAGCCTGAAAGCCGATAATCTCTTGCAGGTCACTCCACGATATGAGTCAAAATGGATCAGTGTCTTCTTGCCCGTCACCTTATACGAATACACTCAGCCCAGGCTGGGTCTGGCTGCCAGATTTGGATTCCTAACCTTAGGGTCTGAGCAACTGAGTTCTGTCCTATTGAATCAGGATTTCAGAGGCAGTGATTTTTATCTAAAGCTGAGTCTCTTCCCTTTCTGGCAGACGCATAACTCCAATGGATCTAAGAGGTCAAAATCTAAGTTAGGGTGCTACGAATTTTAGCTCTGCAGTCGCTCCGAATCTAAGTTGCATCGAATCTAAGTAGTAGCGTATTGAAAAAAGCTAAAAATGGCTGTACCATATTTCCGCTCTTCTTTGTAATTGGGAAATTGCTTAAAGTCATGAACCGGGCTATGCTCCAAGACGAAGAGGCCATCAGCAGCTAATAGCTCTTGATCAAAGATCATTTTGGGTATTTTATCCAACCATTCAAGTGGATACGGAGGTCCTGCAAAAATATAATCGAACTTCAGTTTTTGATATTTCACGAATTTGACTACATCCATTTGGACGATAGTCATTCGATCATCGATTTTGAATTGCTCTGCTGTCGTCTTAGCGAAAGTGACTGCGGCTCTGAACTGATCTACATAGGTGACATCGAGACAACCTCTTGATATCGCCTCATAGCTGTGACTGCCTGTACCGCCGAAGAGGTCAAGCATCTTGGTGTCCTCCCAGTCAATCCTGTTTTGTAAGATATTATAAAGGCCCTCCTTTGCAAAATCAGTCGTGGGTCTAGTCGGCCAGTTTTTAGCTGGAGGTAGAAACTTACGTCCCCTTAACTCTCCTCCTACGATCCGCATAGGGCTAAGTTTCGCAATTGAAAAAGCTGATCAGCGGTAAGCTCACTTTGATGTCCAAGTATGGTGTCAAGACCTAAGTATTCTATATGCCTCACGTATTTACTTAGCTTTTCATTCAGTATGGCGTCACTCTTCGTATTGAGGTAGAGCGTCGCACTTTCTCTATCCAGCTGATGCATGTGATAGGGTAAGAGACTAAAGTAGAGACTGCTATTCACTGACTTACTCTTGAATATGTTACTGTACTGCAGATTGCCTCGCTTATCATTCACTTGCACTAACTGAAAGCCATTGATTCTAAAGGAGAATACGCCTGATCTACCTTGATTGTTTTTGATATTGACAGATACTATATGTTGCAGAGATGCCCCGGCATATTTACTATACAAGGCATCTATCAGGGTCTTAGGCGCATGATAGAGTACATTAAGATGCTCTAATTCGTCCTGGTAAAGCGCTGCACCCTCTTCTGTAGTTGGAATCAGCCAGTGCGCAGCTTGTGTCATCTCAACCGCCTTAGGGACAAGAGAAAAGTGCTGGCTGATGATCCCAAACTGAACCTGAGTAAACTCAAATGCGGCCAACTTTTGATCCATATAAGCTGTGATCAAATATGGATTCTGGAATAGATCTCCGCCCTGACTGATGTCCAGATGATCAGACTCGATCAATTCTTGATTCGCATTGAATACCCCGAAATAAAAAAACTTCTCTTCAATGATACACTGAAGAGAAGCCTCTTGTTTTTTTTCTGTTGCCATGTAGGAGATACTTACATCTATTCCCAGTTACCTGATAAGTTAGGAGAATTTTTGTCGCCGAATTTGATCATTCTCTCTGGGTCATATGATTGATCGTATTTTCTGAATCTCGGATCAGCGTATTTACCCATAAAATTTTTCCATCGAGTCCCTACCTCTGTAACAGACACAATCGTCTTCTGGTAAGTCATGGTATCTCCATAGAAGTCGAACGTAACACCACTTTTGGCGAATGGGACATACTTCAGAGAGTCAAGTTTGATTCCCATAGCATTGACAGAGTCTAAGGCATTAGAATATAGCGTCTTATAGACATATTTATCTTCATTAGTTGGGTCATCTGGATCTTCGAACACCTGCACAAATGGGATGGAGTCAGTCTTTAGCACCTGAATTAGGGTATCAAAATTATGTGCGAACTCCCCTGTAATCGCTCTGTATATCTCCTGGCTCTCCCGGATTTCGATTAATCTGTCCGCTACGGCGTTTTTCCTTGATTCTTTTTGCGCATTAAAAGCGATTGGCTCATTAATACCACTATACAGTAAATACCCCGCCACAACGATCGCAGCTAAGAGAATAAGATTGATAATATACTTCATTTTGTTTCTCTAAGTTTTTGAATATGTACAATATTACTAATTTTCACCGAAATTGTGACCCTCGAATAATTCAAAATGCAACTAAAATCAAAATCATCTTGAATCCTACAATACTTGCCATCGAGTCCTCATGCGATGATACATCTATTGCCATCTTGAAAGAAGATGCAATACTGTGCAATTTAGTTGCATCTCAGTCTATCCATAAAGAATATGGTGGAATCGTACCTGAGGTCGCATCCAGACAGCACTTACTCCATATCGTACCTCTGCTAGACCAAGCATATGCCAAGGCGGGGATCCGTCAAGAAGATGTAGACGCTATAGCCTTCACCAGAGGACCAGGGCTACTAGGTAGCCTGATTGTGGGCGTGAGCTTCGCCAAATCATTAGCCCTGAGTCTGGATATACCTATGATCGAAGTGAACCACATGCAGGCGCATGTATTAGCACACTTCATCGATGAACCCGCACCAGCGTTCCCCTTTCTATGCCTGACTGTGTCTGGCGGCCATACGCAGATCGTCCTCATAGAGTCTCATCATGACATGAAGGTCATCGGTCAGACGCTGGATGATGCTGCAGGAGAAGCATTTGATAAGTCTGGTAAGATGTTACAGCTAGACTATCCTGCTGGTCCACTCATCGATAAATATGCTAAGCTGGGTCAGCCAAAATTCAGCTTTACGGAGCCAGATATAGCTGGGCTGGACTTCAGCTTCAGCGGCCTGAAGACGGGCATCCTCTACTTCCTCCGCGATCAACAAAAAGTAAACTCAGACTTCATAAAAGATAACCTGCATGACATCTGTGCCTCCATCCAGGATAGGATCTGCACTATCTTAGTGAATAAGCTAAAGCAAGCTGCTGCACAGACAGGCATAACTGAAATAGCCATTGCCGGAGGCGTATCAGCTAATTCTGGACTGCGAAATCTAATCGAAGTGACTGGAGCCGAGCTCGGCTGGAATACTTACATTCCTCAATTCCAATACTGCACTGACAATGCGGCGATGATTGCCATAGCTGCTAAGTACAAATTTTTGAAGGAAGAATTTGTGGGCTTGGATGCATCACCACAGGCGAGGATGACGATTTGACATTCAGGGTCTTTGTTAATGCGTCTCACACCAAGTATGGAAGACATCGGCCCATTGTAGCAAGATCAAAAGATTAAATGTGAAAATAAAATACAGGATTCGCGTTACCCCTTTTAAAATAATGACTAATCGATTTATAGAGATACTGAGCTCTTATCGCATCAGGTGCGATATTACCAATGAATTCTTTTCTGGTAGGATCTAAATTCGATAAGCGGCTATTGAATGTATATCCTCCTGGGTACCAAGCCAAAATTTGATATACCTCGTAGATAATTCCGTCGTAAACTGCAAAAGCATATTCTGCATTCTGAGCTCGATTTAACTTGATCCTCCAACAGCTTCTGGTCACATCATATAACTCTGCAGCACTAATTGTCGGATAGTATTGCTTGTTAATCCTGATCGCAATTCCTTTGTGGCTCACTTCCACGGGTGACCTCTGATATAATGATATGATCTGTCTGATGTTTAGCCTGCCATATGTACTGCTACGGTAGCCTTTCTGCACGTTTGTAATGTTGTCTCTCCCCAATAGATCGATGACGGCGGCTTCTACTTTAAGGGCACTCTCCTCTCGGTCCAGGCCATGTATGAGGATTTCTATTTTAGGTTCTTTGCCATGTGTACGAAGCGCTCTGATGATACTCGCTTTTTCAGATTCTGAGTGATCATCCAAATGAGCAAATACTCGATTCCCCTTACCCTTACCGACATAGAATACCTCATTCGTATCAGGATGGCTGTAGATGTACACATAGTATTTCAGAGAGGATATAATCGAAGACGGGAATGAACTAATCATTTTACTCAGTAGGTTAGTCTATATTTGAGAATTAAGTATTTCAAGTAGTACATACTCGTAAGTAGGCCAGGGATTCTTGTCAGATGGGTCATACTAATAAACATACAGCACCTCTCCAAACAAAAAATACCCCAACAAATTTCTTCATCGGGGTATATAATTCTTTCTTCTAACTGTTTCGTTTCTACTTATTACGATTCACGCAGTTCAAATCTTCAAAGGCGATCGTCAGTCTTTTCGCAAATGATTTTTCACCTTCTCTCAACCACTTTCTCGGATCGTAGTACTTCTTATTTGGCTTATCAGGACCATCTGGATTTCCCAGCTGTGTCATCATGTATTCAGTGTTAGCATTGTGATAGTCCTTCACTCCATCCCAAAATGCCCACTGCAGGTCAGTATCAATATTCATTTTAATCGCTCCGTATTCAATGGCTTCTCTTATCTCTTCTCTGGATGAGCCTGAGCCGCCATGAAAGACAAAATTCACGGGATGAGCAGAATCCAAACCGTATTTCTCTTTAATAAAGTCCTGGCAATTTTTCAGTATGATGGGTGTCAGCTCTACATTTCCTGGCTTATACACCCCGTGAACATTTCCGAAGGCAGCAGCCACTGTAAATCGGTCACTGATCTTCTTTAACTCACCATAGGCATAATCCACTTCCGAAGGCTGAGTATACAGGAGGTCATTATCCACATCAGTATTGTCCACACCGTCTTCTTCTCCTCCAGTCACGCCTAGCTCTATCTCAATGGTCATCCCCAGCGGATCCATGCGCTGCAGGTATTTTTTACAAGTATCTATATTTTCCTCTATTGGCTCTTCTGATAGATCAAGCATGTGTGAGCTATAGAGAGGCTGGCCATGCTTCTCATGATATCTCTCTCCCGCATCAAGCAGGCCATCAATCCATGGCAACAACTTCTTGGCGCAGTGGTCTGTGTGTAAGACGACAGACACACCGTAGGCCTCTGCCATAGCATGTACGTGTTGCGCTCCCGATACCCCACCAAGAATGGCAGCTGACTGGCCTTCATTAGACAAGCCTTTACCAGCAGTGAAGGCACAGCCTCCATTAGAAAACTGGATAATAATCGGAGAGTTTACGTCTCTTGCCGTCTCCAGACAAGCATTGATGGTATTCGACCCAACGACATTCACCGCTGGTATGGCGAAGTTGTTGTCATTAGCGTAATCAAAAAGATCTGTAACTTCCTGTCCATGCAGAACTCCAGGTCTAAATTTGGTTGATGTCGTCATATTTCGTTATGTTTTTAGCATTATGTCAAGACAGACAAAGATATAATAAATCAATTATCTCAAAAACCTCCATGACTGCGCTGTTTAATGATGCTTAGGCTATGCCTTTTTCCACCAAATAACGCTCAGCATCTAAGGCTGCCATGCACCCAGTCCCCGCAGCTGTGACTGCCTGTCGGTAGACCTTGTCAGCTGCATCACCACTGACGAATACACCGTCAAGCTCCGTCTTACTAGTGCCAGGGTGTGGCATAAGATATCCGCTCTCATCCATAGGCAGCCAATCTTTGAAAATGTCAGTATTAGGTTTGTGACCGATCGCTACGAAAAAACCTGAAACAGGTATCTCAGATACATCACCCGAGATCCGATTCTTAACTCTCACGCCTGTCACTTCATCTTCACCTAATATTTCCTCCGTCTGCGTATTCCAGTGAATTTGAATGTTTTCCATGCTCTCTACACGGGCTTGCATAATCTTGGAGGCACGCATCTCATCTCGTCTGACCAGCATGTGGACCTTAGGGCACAGCTTGGCTAAGTAGCTCGCTTCTTCAGCAGCAGTATCACCGCCACCGACGACCGCTACCTCCTGCCCCTTGAAGAAGAAACCATCACATACGGCACAGGCTGACACCCCTTTATTCATCAGCTTTTGCTCTGATGGGAGACCCAGCCACTTCGCGCTGGCTCCTGTGGATATGACGACAGTGTGTGCATGTATCTCTTGATCACTTTCGGTCCAAAGCTTGTGTATTGGTCCTGTGAAGTCAACTTTTTTAATAAGCTCATAGTGCACCTTAGTGTCGAACCTTTCGGCCTGCTTTCTGAACATTTCCATCATCTCTGGTCCCTGCACTCCGTCAGGATAACCTGGATAATTCTCTACCTCTGTGGTGATGGTGAGCTGACCTCCTGGCTCTGGGCCAGTATATAGTTCTGGCTCCAGTCCTGCCCGTGCTGCATATATAGCTGCAGTATAGCCTGCAGGTCCTGATCCGATGATGACACATTTTTTAACTTCTGATTCTGACATACTATTCTCTGTTTTTAAAGATGCAAAGGTAGTTTTCTTTCATCATACATGTCAATCAAAAGTCATAGGATATTTAGCGCTTTTGTCAAAGCACTAACAGTTCGCGTGATTACACAACTATGACTTTAATTTTTCAAAACCCTAAGGTTAAATCTGCAAGAGCATCAGTGTTATTCGGCCTCAGCCATAATTTCTGAGGGTAAGATGGCAACTTCATGATACAAGAAGGAGCCGATCGCATTCAGCAATGATTCTTTGTCAAATCGAGCGAAGTCAGCAGTAGTCTCCTGCGCCTCTCCTTCTGAGCTTATCATGGTAAAGTAGTTATCGCCCTGATGATCTATTTCTTCCAATACGGTGATTTGATCTAAGTCGTAAGTCCCTGAAGCGTTGGGCAAGAACAAAAGATACGAGCCGTTTTGTTTGAAGAGTGTTGGTTTGATCATTTCCTGTACCACATCACCTTGGTAGAGTGCATGTGTTTGTAGGCTGATGACTTGGGGACTTACACCTTTGATGGTCTCTTTTATCTCAAAATATTGGACTTGAGCTAAGATGTTTCCATGCTGCACAGATTCAGTAGTGACTGCCTCGGCTAATACTACGAGATCACTTTGAGACATCAGCTCATTAAAATCCAAATGGGCACCGATGGTCATCGAGGAATGAGGGGCACCGATAGAAGCCAGCGGCAACAAAAAGCAGGTGATAATCAAATGCTGTAACATATCTCAAGGTTTAGACTGATGAATCAATAAACTCTCTCTCAAAGTACACTGATCTAATAGTTCGAGTACCATGGTATACACCGTAGTTTCTATCAGTGAAAACCCTTACTTCACATGGAGAAAATTGTTCGTTGTGAGGAGCCCATCGCCTGCATTTTGGTATTAGTCGAAATATATTGTTTCTTAGTTGTGCCTGATTTAGCTTACATATCCGCTGCATGATGAACTAAGCAGAGCCTAATTCAAGTTAATAGATTATGGACATTTACATTATATCTTATCTGGCTACCCTGTTCACGCTTTGCCTCTGGCAGGTGTTTCAGAAAGGCATTTTTTCCCACATCGTCACAAGTGTATTCTACCTGTGTCTCTTTATCTACGTTGGCATCTGTGTCCAATCTGTCGTGATGGGCAATGCTTCCATCAGCCATTTGATCAGAGACATCTTTATATTGGGCGGTACTTCTTATTTTTTCATGCTGGTGAAGGACAACAAATTCATCGCACTTGCCTTTCTAGTCTTCTTTGGGTCCTCCATGCCCCTGATTTATGAATACCTCAAAGAAGAAAAGAAACAGCACCTCGCCCATCTTAGTAACACATCAGAACAATGGCCTGAAGTCAGTTATGGTAGCTCTGAGCAGACTAATGTAGATCCTGACAGCGAACTATTAGTTGAAATACTGCCAGGTTTCCAGATCAGTGATATCAGGTCCATCCAAGAAAAATACCAACTCAAGATCACTAGGTCCTTCTCCCCTACAGATGCCGAGGCAACAGATTTGGATGATTACTACAGTATAGATATACCCTCATCCTATGATGCTGATCGAGCTACGATAGTTCAAAAACTCAGAGCTCACCGCGCTGTAGAATGGCTGGAATACAATGAAAAACTTCAGCTGGACCCACTTATGGACTCCCAGTCAGATGTCATAGCACCTCCCATCAGCAAGTACGTCGTGAATGATCCCCTCAATGCTCAAAAGTGGGAATATGCTCCCCTCCAGATGAACGAATACTATAACTACATCAAAGACCAGAAGATCAAGCCTCGCAAAAAGACCAAGCTCTTCATACTGGATACGGGTGTGGATGGTGAGCATGAAGACCTGAAGAAGCAATATGTCAAGTATGATGACAATGGTAGTAAAGACGAAGTAGGTCATGGGACCCACTGCGCCGGTATAGCCGCTGCTACTTCTAACAATAAAGTCGGCGTAAGCTCAGCGGCACCCGATGAGCGCTTCGTAGAAGTCAGCAGCATCAAGGTGCTGTCAGGATTTGGCTTTGGGACACAGAAGATGATTATCGATGGGATGATCAAAGCTGTAGATGCTGGAGCAGACGTCATATCAATGTCGCTTGGCGGCAAGAGCTCTGAAACCAGAGAGAAAGCTTATACCGAGGCTGTACAGTATGCACTGCGTAACAATGTCATCGTGGTCATAGCAGCGGGTAATGCTGGAAAGAATGCTGCTCAGTATAGTCCAGCTAACAGTGAGGGAGTGATCACCGTAGCTGCTGTTGATCAAAACCTTAAGCGGACTGTATTCTCTAATACTCTCCAGCACATTAAATACGGCGTGTCGGCACCAGGTAAAGACATCTTCTCCACCTATCCGAATAATGAGTACAAGGTGTATTCTGGCACCTCCATGGCTGCGCCATATGTAGCTGGACTGGTCAGCATCTTAAAGAGTATCAAGCCAGAGATGGATGTAGCAGAGGCATTCAGAATCCTACATGCTACTGGTAAGCAAACCTTAGAGCCGTATAAGACTGGTCATATGATTCAGCCTTATGAAGCGGTGAAGCTATTGACGGAAGAGATGTCTAATTGATCAGAGTGGACTACTTGTGGATCTGACTTGGCATTACGAACTAAGCACCTTTGCTCTACCCTTACCCAAGTGCGTGAGAATGTATACTGCAAACAAGACAACCACGCCAATAGCCAAATAGCCAATGATCGGATATTGCTCAAAATGCTTCACAGCTAAGGCAACAAAGGCCCACACCACCACCGACGCATAGGCCTTATCTCGGTAAGTGAAGAAAACGAGGGAAGCCACCAGCGCTGCGACAGGAATCATGATCGATGTCCATGTGACATCCGAGATCCCGAAGCCATCCCACTGGTAGAAGGTCAAAGCTGAGGATACATTCAGCACTGTGGCTAAGGTAATCCATGCAAAGTAAAGGCTGAAGACCAAACGCTCTAGCCAGTAATTGATCGGAGCTCCTTCTCTTTCGATTGATATCAGAGCCTTATTAATCATGTATAGGGTTGCCAGCATGGATATAATGATGCCCACGGAAATCACCAAATAATCGTAAGATGCGGCGACCAACCACAAACCATTCAGGATCACATTGATGGAGTACAGCCATTTGATTCTGGTCCATGAGGGATGATCCGACTTCTTATACCACTGATAAAATGGAAATACGATCAGGCCTAAGTATATAATCGACCAAATGGAGAAAGCGTAGCCAGCTGGCACAATCAGTGGCTCCTCATAATTACCACCTCTGCCCACAGGATTGTCCCCCATGTAGCCTAAAGCCGTGAGTGCGTATAAGATGATCATGACGATCATAGATGCGATGGCTGCGATTGTTGATTTTCTTCCGTCCATAGTCTTTGTATTAAGTTAGGTTCCTAAGACTCTGTTTCGGAGTCAGTGTTCGATTTTATGATGTATTGACTGATCTCTTTGGCCGTCTTAGTCTTAGAAGGCTGGACGTGGACGCGGTATTGAGCTCTCGAATAGTAGGGATGTCTCACCTCCATCTTAGCTGTGATGAATGTCCTCAGCTCCTCATCATCCAGACTGGCGATGAGCGGTCGCTTCTCCTTGCGGGCATTCAGCCTTTGGAATAATTCTTCATTGGAGCGGTACAAATAGACTGAGGTCGACTGCTGGAGCAGCTCCCAGTTTTGCTCTTGGCAGGCTGCGCCACCACCCAAAGGCAAGACAAGATGATGATGTCTGTCTATCAACTCCTTGAGATACTTCGTCTCCACTGCTCTAAAAGCCGCTTCCCCACCCTCTGCAAATATATCAGTGATGGACCGGCGCTCCATGTCTTCGATGTAGTAGTCGAGGTCTATACAGTTCCAGTGCAGGATATCGGCCAGCTCTCTTCCAATGGAAGACTTGCCTGAGCCCATGAACCCTATGAGTGTGATGATCATGAGGTGAAGATATGGAATGAGTTATGAGATTTTGAGTTATGAGAGAAAAACAAGTTATGAGCGTTTGAGTTACGAGTTATGAGTGGGCTTCATCGTGAAACTGGCTTCTAATTTCCAGCTCTATCCATCTTACTAAATTCAGTATTTACTTTTTGTTATATGTTATACATTTGCGTGAATGTATTTGAGGATTCTTATCGCACTAACTTTTGGCTTACTGGCTTGCGGAGCAGAAACGGGAGAGCAAAAAAAAGACCTGGACCCGTTCATGGTCTCCCTTGCAGGAGAAAACTATGAAAATCTCATGCTTAAGAAATCGCAGCCATTGGCGAGTGATACAGTGCAGTTACTCAAGATACCAGTGGATAGTTTTGTCTTTGATCTGCGCAAAGGACAAAAGCGGCTGAGTCATGAATTCACAGTCTATAACGAGGGGACGGAGATCAGTACTATCTTGAATTACCACTCCTATTGCGCATGCTTCCATCCGATGGGTCAAATAATTTTTGTCAATCCAGCAGAATCAGCGCAGCTAAATGTTACCTTTGATCCACGTGCTTGGAAGGCGGGTGAAACGAAAAATCTCTATGTGAGGACCACCCATTTTCCACACCTATATACCTTGAAAATCAAGAGAAAAAACGAATCATGATGCTACATTCAATCATTAGTCTACAGTCAGGAGCTTCACCTGATATGATCTTTCAGTTACTTCCATTTTTAATGATCTTGGTGGTGTTCTATTTCTTTTTCATCCGCCCCCAAGCTAAGAAAGCGAAGCAGCAGACAGCCTTCATAGATGAACTGGGCAAAGGTGATGAAATCGTGACAGCCAGTGGCATCATCGGCAGAATCAGCAAGATAGAGGACAGAGACGTGACACTACAGCTAGACCAGAAGACCTTCGTGAAAGTTGTGAAAGGAGCTGTATCCAGAGAGATGACAGAGGCCTACAGAAAAGGAGATGAAGTGCCGCAATCCACGACGTAGTAATTGAATTAGCTCATTCCAAATTCTGGCCCAGAATTAACCCAGTTTTTCTTACCTAAGGCTCCTGATAAAAGAGTAAGCTTTTGCATTACATCTTCAGATTTGCAGGTCCCTGGCTATTGAAAAGGGTACATATCTCCAGAAAAAGTAGTTGAATTTCCAAAATCACCAACCGACGAGGACTTATCAGATCCCATCTTGCTTGAACCTAAGCATAGAGCTGATTCTAAATAACCTTTTTTAGCTAAACGTGGCAGCCATCCATAAAAAAAGGGACCATCTCTGGTCCCTTGGTGTTAATTAAATCGGTTTGCTGATTTGTCTCTTAGCGCTGTCTCACCGTACATGATGAGAATCAGCATGGATACTGAAAATAGGATCATAATTCTCGCATTTTTTAAAAAGGTGAACAAATCAAATATGGGTCATGACTGGTCCACACATTAGCAGACCGTGGCCGACACTCTTCTCTTATAAGACGTATAAGTAAGTGACATCCCCTAATAAAATGTCACCCTTCAAACACAGGAATTATTGTTTTTCTGATTCCAACAATTCACTTACAAGTGTTATCTGAGTATAGAAACGTTACCCTTGGCGTCATATTCTTCGCCTGTAAAACAAACCGCTTTCAGATGATATCCATAAGCATCTGGCGCTAATCTTTCTCCTGTGTTCTGCCACTGGCCATTCCACCCTACTTCTAATGAAGTGGTCTGAAAGACCTCTCTCCCCCATCGATCATAAATGATGAGCTCCAATTCTCTCAGCGAATTACTTCTGACAAAGAGGACATCATTGTTACCATCGCCATTAGGCGTGAAGGCATTGGGCAGATAGATCCCGCTGGCGCTGCAGTCAGTCATGACTGTAATCAGTATCGTCTCCACCACAGAACAGCCATTCTCATCCGTAATGGTGACACTGTATTCTGTATCCTCCGTAGGCTCCACAGTGATGGTTTCTGTCGTTTCACCCGTACTCCATTCGAAGGTCGGATTGCTGGCATTAGTCTCTGGTATCAGGGTGACATCACTCCCTAAGAAAATTTCAGCACTGGGATCTGCAAATAGCTCTGACTCCAGATCAGCGACTGGCAGTGACACATTGATGGTAGACTCACAGCCAGTAGCCGGATCTAATACCCTCAAGGTGAGCTCAGTGTCAGCAGAGGCGTTGATCACTGGTGAAGTGGTATTCGCTCCTGAGACGATGACTTCGGGCGGCCCCCACTCATATATGAGACTGTCTCCTGTGGTATTCGTGATATTGATCTGAGTATCCTCACCAGCACAGATGCCATTCGGTATGCCCCCTTCTTCTCCGATATTTAAGTCTATGATAGCAGACAGGTCAAATGGTGTCAACATGATATTCTCAGTCCTCACCTGGCAGCCGCTGTCTCCTTCTACGATAGCGTAGATGAGACTGATTTCATTGGGGTTCACCTCGATAGGTGAGCCCGTCGCAATGAGCTCATCCGTAGCCGCATCGAACCACATGATATTTTCTGCACCGACTGTACTTGTAGCCGTGATGGTCATCACTGCAGGATCACAGAATGCCAGCGTGTTATTCATTTCGTCCAGACCGTCGATCATGATCATGGTCCGCATCACTTCGATGGCTTGTACCTCAGAGAAGCATCCACCTGCTACGGCCTGCCTCACATAGTAAGTCATCGTAGGCTGATCTTGGGCGGTACTCAGCTCACTCCCCTCTGCTATGATGTTATTAAAGTCAGGATCTGTGGACCACTCCACTGTAGCTCCTGGGACATCCGTCGCTGTGAGTAATACATTCTCATCACAAAGCGCTCTGTCTCCCATCACTTCAAAATCCAAATCTTCCGAAATGGCGATGGGGAAAACAAGATCATCCGTACAGCCATTATCCAGATTGGTGATGGTCAGTATCAGATCTTTATTCGCTGTAAGATTGATCACTGGCGTCGCACTTCTGCCTCCAGAGACGATACAGCTCTCAGGTGACCAGATGAAGGCCAAAGCAGAGCTCGTCTCCATACTGATCGAAAGCTGAGTGTCCTGTCCAGCACAGACCACACCAGGCACATTACTATCTTCCAGCGAAATATCATCATTCAGATCATAGGGCACGAAGGCTGTCTCATCTGTCATACGAACACAGTCATTGGCTCCTGATATTCTGGCTATGATATTCTCTACGTCTTCGGGATTGACATCTAAGGTCATGCCTCTGCCAATGATTTCACCAGTAGCGGCATTGATCCATTCTATATCACTTGGATTACCATTAGTCGTCGCTGACAGGGTGGTCGTAGCTCCAGTACAAGAAGCCACTGTGGGCTGATTCGTCACTGGATCGATCGTGACACCATCGATAACGATGCTGAGCTGCTCTACCGTCACGGACTGCACAGGTGATATACATCCGGCTCCAAACAATTGTCTGACATAATATGTCTGACTGCCACTTTGGGTCGTCTCTAATACAGGCCCTACGGAGAGGATAGACGCAAAGTCCGCGTCAGTGGACCACTCCGTACGCGCACCATCTACCTCAGGTACTTGCAGTATCACAGCTTGCTCACCACATATCGTAGTCGTGCCAAAAATCGGTATTTGATAGTCGTTAATCGGTATGACTGTGATCTCGGCATCAGCGACACAGTCACCATTAGTCACTGTGACCCGATAGGTCGTCTGCGATGCTGGTGACGCGAGCGGATTAGACCGATCATCACCATCAAAAGTCAATCCATCCACGGGGCTCCACTCATAAGTGTAGTCTGGATTGGGATTAGCGATTAGTGGCTTAGATTCGCCTGGACAAAGGATGATCGTATTACCTGAGAGGTCATCACCATCATTCACACCACCAGTACTGAGTTCTTCATCAGTTAAGCCTGTCCCATCTCCATTCATCCCGTTATTACCACCTGAGTTATTGCCATCATTACCACCAGAACCATCTCCATTATTATCATCCGGTCCGCCTTCATTTCCGTCTCCAGCTGTATCTCCAGCCGATGGCACTTCATCGAAGAGGTCTATGTCTACTTTTTCTACGGTGTAGGTCTCTCTAAGGACCAGCACACATCCGTTATCTAATTCGAGGGTCAATTTGATATCCACCATCTCTCCTTCTTGACCAGTGAAGCTGATCTCATCTCCTTCTCCCATGATCACTGTGCCACCAGAAGTCGTCGTCTCTTGACCGAGGCCAACTGTAGCTGGCTGCATACAGACATCGATGATTTCTACATTGTCATTGGATACTTCCACATCTAGATTAGCGAATGACGTCATCGTGACTGAAGCTTCCTGTCCGACATCGCCTACTATGTCGTAGCATATTTCAAAGAGTTCTGTATTATCATCCACGGTCACAGCTGGGGCCCCAAGGCCAATCAGCCAGACAAATCTCAGCTCGCCATCGGCTGTGAAAGCCTCATTAACATCAACATTTTCCAGAGCCAGACCACGGATACTCGCATACCTGATCAGGCTTGGATCCCAGCGGAAAGCTGTCTGAATGCTGGTGATCCCCGCAAAATTAAATCCATTGAATGGGACGCATACGGTCTCTCCAGGAAGCCCATTCACCCGCTGACCCACGATGGATGTCAGATCGGAGTCACTGCAGCTATTCATCTGAGTAGGCGCTACAATACCGCCACCACCCATGGTCGTAATCATCCAATTTTTGCTGACTACATTAGCATCACCATCTAAGACCAGGGTGGTCCGATTCGTGATGGATACGGTAATGTCTTCTCCCTCGCATGAGGTCGGTGTGATCGTAATGTCCACATCATCATCGGCATCTATACCATCTCCAAAGACATCATCAAAGGTGAGAAGTTTTGTCAGTGTGTATTCGCATCTTCCATTGTATCTCACTGATAGGCTGACCTCGATGGGCTGATCAAAATCAAGCTGTGCTCTCGCAGTCATCCCTTCAGCTATGATGACATTAGTCCCGTTCTGAATAGACCATGACAGCTCGATGGGTGAATCACTGGATGGAATCTCATCCGTCAATGCCGAGAGATCTACTGTGAATAAATTCTCATCATCACAGCTGACCAGATCAGCATCAAAATCCAATAGTTGGCCAAAGTCTAAATCGACTTCTTCTATGAGTGTAGCGTTACAACCATTAGCATACTGGGCAGTCATCATGACTGTGACAATATCATCTTCCGCAAATGTTTGCGTCGTATTAGCGCCAGTCGCGCTGGTCGTCGTACCAGTAGAGCTCTGAAATACCCAGTCGATGCTTTGTGGTCCCTGTCCAGCTAGTAGCGGACTGACATCAGAAAACTCCAATTGGACCTGTCCTGCAGGGCAGTCTAAGTATTCTATATTGTACTCTAAGTTATCATCAGGGTTAGTGATGACATCCTTACCATTGCCGTTCGGACAGACACTGGCTTCGTCTGTATCAATGCGGGCAAAGAGCATGTCAGCTCTCGATAGAACTATGTCTAAGGGAGAGCCAGTCCTTGTTTCTTCTTGTCCATTGATGATGAGTACCCATGCTGTATTGGCATCTCCTGATCGATTTGTCAGCCTTATAGTTACCTGGTCGCCATCACAGCTGAGAATATCTGTATTAAAGTTAGATCCCGCACCTCCATCTAAAGATACTTCGGTAGAGAAGGTCGAACTGTAGCAGCCTTCATAGATGAGGGACCTTACATAATATGTCTGTACTGATTCGTCTTGGATTACATCAATGCTGACACCTGTACCAATCAGCTCACCGAATGATGGATCTAAAGACCACTCATATATGCCTGATCCTCCACTGGCTGTAAGCGTAATATTCCCATTGCAAATGTCATTAGAGTTTCCATTCCCGTCGTTATTGCCATCAGAACCATCACCGCCATTATTTCCATCGCCTCCGTTATTTCCATTGTCCCCATTACCACCATTGCTTCCATTGTCTCCATTACTTCCATCATCTCCATTGCCACCATTATTTCCATTGTCTCCATTACCACCATTGTTTCCATTGCCATCAGTACCATCTGTAGGTGATACATCTATGACAACCACGACATCTTCGATTGGTATCACTCGGATGCTGTCTATGGTGACACAGCTGCCATTAGTGACTGTCACGACATAGGTCGTCGCTCCATCCGGAAGCGCCAGCGGATTGGATGTGTCGCCATCAGGAAAGTTTAGCCCATCAGTCGGGCTCCACTCGTAGGTGGCATCAGGATCAGGATTCTCGACCAGTGGTCTGGGCACGCCATCACAAATCACTATGGTGTTAGACCCGTTATCCAAATCGTTGTTACCTACATTACCGCTACCATCTCCATTACCAGTATCACCATTAGATCCGTCACCGTCTCCACTACCATCTCCGTTACCATTTCCATCGCCATCACTGTCCCCATCATCTGGGAAATCATCTGCCAGTACGATGTCGACACCTCTGATGATGTGTGTTTTTCTTATGGTAAGCTGGCATCCATTACTGAGTACCAAATCTAATTTGATTTCTATCACATCGCCTTCTGTACCTTCTATGATCACCTCTGTGGACTGATCAGTGATAATGCCATCTATTCCATCTCCTGAGATCATCCAGCTGCGGCTGGTGACCGTCGCATCCCCATCTAAGACGATCGTCGTCTTATTAGAGATCGATGTCGTAATGTTTTCTCCATCACATGCTGTCGGCTGGATGATGATATCTACATCGTCATCCGCTTCTATCCCATCTCCAAAGACGTCGTCAAAGCTCAGTGGTCTGGTCAGGGTGTAGATGCATTTGCCATTGTACTGCACTGCCAGGTTGACTTCGATGGGTAGATTAAAGTCCAGCTGTGCCTGTGTGGTGAGTCCTCCTGCGTTGACGATATTGTCGCCATTCGTGATAAACCATGATAACTCTACAGGAGAGTCACTCGATGGAATATCATCAGTCAAAGCCGTAAAATCTACAGTAAATAGATTCGGACCATCACAGCTCACTAAGTCAGCTGTAAAGTCTAATAGTGTAGCAAAATCTAAATCTACTTCTCTGATTAAGGTAGCCGTACATCCATTCGCATACTGAGCTGACATCATCACAATGATGATGTCTTCTTCTATAAATGACTGCACTGTAGAGTTACCAGTAGCGCTAGTCGTACTCCCATATTGTGGCTGGAAGACCCAGTCTATCTGCACTGGTGTCTCTCCGCCCAAGGCTGGACTGACATCTACAAACTGTACCTCTACTCGTCCAAGAGGACAGTCGATGTAGTCAATCCTGAAATCCAAGAGTTCATCTGGATTGATGACGACAGTCTTGCCATCAGTACCTGGACATACACTTGCCTCATCAGTATCGATCTTAGCAAAGAGTACATCATCCCTGTCTAAGCTTAAATCTAAAGGTGAGCCCGTTCTTACTTCGTCTATACCATTAATGGTCAACACCCAACTCGTGGTAGTCGATCCAGATCGGTCCGTCAGTCTGACATTGGCCTGTTCTCCTTCACATGAGAGAATATCTGTATCAAAATTAGAGGCAGCACCTCCTTCCAGAGTGACCACAATCGAAAACGCAGAACTGTAGCAATCATCCGTAATCAATGACCGAACATAATAAGTCTGCTCTGCAGCCTCCTGCATGATATCGATACTGGGGCCTGTCCCGATGAGCTCAGCGAATGAGGGATCGAGAGACCACTCATATAGCCCTGAGCCTCCACTGGCAGTCAGTGTCAGATTGCCATTGCAAATATCATTTCCAGTGTCGCCATTATTGTTACCGTCGCCTCCATCGCTTCCATTTCCTCCATTGTTATTATTATCTCCATCTCCTCCAGAGTTACCATTATCTCCAGAGTTACCGTTGCCACCATCTGTGGGTGTGACACCTATTGTGATCACCACATCTTCGAATGGGATCACTCGGATGCTGTCGATCGTGACGCAGTCACCATTCGTCACTGTCACGATATAAGTCGTAGGACCATCGGGAAGTGCTAAGGGCTGAGACATATCTCCATCCGGAAAGGTCAAACCATCCGTCGGATTCCAATCATAAGTGGCATCAGGGTCAGCATCATCCACCAGTGGTCGGGGCATCCCATCACAGATGATGATGGTATTCCCACCATTATCTAAGTCATTATTGTCTCCGCTGCCATCTAAGTCACCGCTGCCTGTTCCATCTCCAGTGCCATCACCGTCTTCGCCGCCAGTACCACCATCATTGCCGTCTCCTGTTCCAGCATTGTCTCCATCAGGGAAGTCATCAGCAAGCGTGAAGTCTACAGCTCTAATCGTATATCTTTCTTCAAGAGTCAGCTCACATCCATTACCCAGGACTAAGTCTAACTTAATATCGATGACATCTCCAGCCATTCCTTCTATGATGACCTCTGTGGACTGATCTGTGATGACTCCATCTATACCATCTCCCGAAATCATCCATGATCTACTGACCACTGTGGCCTCTCCTCCCAGCACGATAGTCGTCCGATTAGATATCGAAGTGGTGATGTTATCTCCAGCACACATGGTCGGTGTGGTCATGATCTCTACATCATCCTCTGCCTCTATGCTATCTCCGAAGACATCATCAAAGCTGAGTCTGTCTGTAAGTGTGTAGGAGCATCGATTGCGATAGCTGACTGCTAAGTCTACTTCTATCGGCTGGCTAAAATCAAACTGCGCCGTGACCTGTGGGCCATCAGAATTAACGATGTTATCTCCATTAGTGATAAACCAGAACAACTGAGCATTAGCATCAGAAGGTGGCAGATCATTGGTATTTGCATCTAGCGTGACTGTGAAAAGATTAGGCCCATCACAGCTGACCAGATCAGCATCATAAGTGAGGAATGTCGCAAAGTCCAGATCAATGGTATCAATCAATGTCCCAGCACATCCCCTGTCATAGGCGATACTCTGCATGATGATCAGTTCATCATTTTCATTAAATGTCTGAACGGTGGAATTGCCAGTAGCGGAGCTTGTCGCGCCACTGGATGTCTGGAATACCCAGCTCACCTCTCCTTTAGTCAGTCCACCTATCTCTGGAGTCGCATCGACAAACTGGAGTTGGACCTGACCGAGTGGGCAGTCCAAGTAGTCGATTCGGTATTCGATGTTGTCATCGGGGTTAGTAACAACGTTACCTCGATTAGGATCTTCGCAGACTGCTTCTGAGAAGCCCTCCAGACTGACCCGCACCACATCATCTTCATCAAATGTAATGTCCAATGGTGTGCCAGTGCGGATGGTTTCTTCGCCATTCACCTTAATAAACCAAGTGGTAACTTCGGCAGCACTGGTATCTACCAGTCGAATATCCACCGTACCATTATTGCAGTTCAATACCTCATAGACAAAATTATTAGGACCATCCTTTGCAAATGGATCAAGCGTGAAATCTAGCAGCTGCTCAAATTGGCATCCATTAGTCCCTACGAAAAGATAGCTGACTTGTATTCTTTCGCCTCTTCGGCCAGTGTAGCTGATCTGATTGCCTTCGTCAGTAAACTCTCCTCTGGCTGATGTGATCCGCCATGCTTTCTGAATGATGGTGGATACCCAGTCATCGATCTGTGGTGTCTCATTGCTAAATATCACCGTCACCTCCTCTCCTTCACAGCTCTCGGGTGTGTAAGTGGACATGATGGTCACATCTGCCTGTAGCAGTTCATTCAGGTTGATATTTCTTTCTGTATATGCTGAGCATCCATTGGTGAAGCTGGTCGTCAGTCCAACCCACACAGGATCAGTAAAGTCTAAGTCTAACTCTATGGTCTGATCACCTGAAAAGCTAAACTCCTCACTGCCATTGACCACAGTCCATTCCCAGTGACTCGCCGGATTATCGATCGGTAGTGATTCTCCTTTAGAGATAAAGGCGACTCTGGCCATGTTACGTCTTCCCGCATAGCACCGGATGAGATCGGTCTCAAATGACACTAATTTCCTTAGGTCCAAATCCAGTAATTGCTGCTGACTGGCCTGGCATCCGTTCGTATAAGTGACTGTCTGAGTGACTAAGATCACGTCATTCTCAAAGAAAGATTGGGTAGTGCTGATGCCTGTAGCCGTCACTGGTGCCTGACCATCTTTCATAAAGGACCACTGCACTTCAGCAGGGACTAATCCTCCGATCAGCGCCGTATCATCTGTGAATTCTAATTCGACAGAGCGATCATTACAACGATTAAAGTTAACTTGATAATTGACTGCATCTTCGTAGTTGATATTGATCTCTTGCTCCACATCGATCTGACATCCTGTAGATCCCTGGATGGTCAGCTGTGCTGATATGACATCAGTCGTGGCAGCTTGAAACTCTATGTTCTGAGACGAGCCTGTGATCTCATTTCCATTGACAGATACGGTCCATGATCGATCTGAGGTCTCGATCTGAGTCTCGTCAGTCAGTCTCACAGTGACCTGATCGCCCGAGCATGATAAGACCGTGGTACTGAAGGGTTGAGTCGTCGTACCGTCTATGATGGTCACATGTTGCTCCTTGATGGATTCACAATTCACATCCGTGTTTTCAGCGACTAATCTGACAGTGTAAGTCCCCGCCTCCGTGTAGGAGAAGGTAGGTGACTCTTCGTGACTGATGAAGGCCGGATCCTCTGATGGATAATCAAAGAACCACGTATACTCATCTGTAGATTGGCTGGTATTCATAAACTGAACATTCTCTAATCCGCAGTCACTTTGGCTGATGGTAAAGTCGGCGACTATTTCATCATTACAGTTCACGACATTATATTGAAACTCTCTGTGACTTACGGAAAGTAAGACACCATCTCTATATTCTTCGACACATAGCCCGACGAGGTATTGGCCTATGAATCCTGGAACACCATTGATGAGGGCGCCTGCTTGGTCTTGTGCAAGCGGCTGGCCTCCTAATAAATTCTCTAAGCCAAATCCTTGCACCCATTCTACATTACTATAAGGCGGGCCAACTGGAGGCTGTGGTCTTGGATCTTCTCTGGTCGCTCCAGCAAATGGCGTACAAATCTTATAGACTAAGCGATCACCATCGGCATCAGTAGCGGAGCCATCAAAGTTCAAGGGCTCTCCGACGCAGACGAATATATCTGGTCGCAGATTAAATACAGGACTGCTGTTACATAAATCCATGGAAACTGGGGTCAACTCTGTAAAGAGTGTCATCCCTGTCTCAAGTGGACTTACCACATTATTCAGTGAGGAGTTACGGCAGCAGCGCTGATAAGCCAACGTATAGCTTTCGCCGCTATTGGGTAGCTTGACTATCGCAGAGTATTCAGTACTGTGTACACAGATTGAAACCTGATTCGCAAAGCAGATCTGCTCTATCTCATTACTCAGGACTTCGTCTCCTCTAAATGGCAAGCGAAGCTCTCCATCAGTGCCGAGACTCGTAAGTAGCTGTCCATCTGCTCCAAATATACCGACAGAAGCAGGATTGTCAAATGGTGCATTATCAGCACCTAGTAGGCAGTCTCTTCTCACGACTAATGTCACTTCGTACTGATCATTGCCAAGGCAAGTGTACGATATGCTACCCCCTACGATGTGGGTGGCGCTCATGATCATCGGCGTCGATAAGATGACGGCTGCCAACAGTAGCAGCTTAGAGATGATCCCTGGAAATAAGCTCCTATTCTTTGTTAAATATTCCATCTGTATCTTCTTAGTTTGAGCTTGATTTTATTTTAATAATTTCCACGCGGCGCTCTTTCGAAGCATCCACACTGAAAATTGACTTCGTCTGATTACTCGCTTTGTCATCTATACCCGTAGGGGCCAATTCTTCGCCATAGGATGCATCGGTGATTCTCAGTTTGCCAGCATCCATATAGGGTAAGAGTACGCCACCTTGGTATTTGCTCAATTCGTTTTTCACACTATTTATTCTACGCTTCGATAGATTCTGATTGTAGCTGCTTGGCGCGAGCGGACTGGCATGGCCCTTGATCAGTATTTCGAATTCTATGCCTTCTTGGAGCTTCTGGCTGACCTGCTCTAAGAACATATTCAGCTTCGCATAGCCACCTTTCACATCATACTCAAAGAAGTCATCCATTCGCTGGATTTCATTATCCTTGTCGGAGCCATTCAGTCCTCTTCCTGTACGCTGTAAGAAATATTCCTTTCGAGATACGTATGGATTATAAGTCTCTGTATACGTTTTCTCGGTCGTGACGCGCATTGTCTTACGGTCAGGCCGATCATTGTCAAAGTAGAGTAAGGCTGGTAAGAAAATATTCAGGTCACGCTTCTTCATAAAGATCTTACGACTGATGATGCCGCCATCACGTGCCGTATTCTCATCAATGATAAAGGTCTGGGGCTCGTAGCCATCCTTCTTGACCTCGACTCGGTACGATTTATTGGGATCCAGCTTGATGACTGTCCGATTACTGTCAGTGTTAGTTATGACAATGTCTTCCGCATTAGGATCAGATAGATCAGTGATCGTGACCGTGGCTCCATCTAAGCCGTCACCTGTCGTCTCATTGAATGTGGCTAAGTCTAAGCAGACTTGCTCTAACTCTAAGAATAATCGTCGCTCAATATCTTCGGTCGTGTACATGCCTCTGGTATTCAGCAAGATGGTATCTGACTTGTAGTTCATCTTCTCGCCCACAATCATGTAGTCTCGATCAGGCTCCAGATCAAACTGGTGATCTACACCATTGTCAGTCCTGACTTCGCTGATGAGTTCGCCTGTCTCAGCGTCGTATAGCTTCACGGTGACACCCGTGAGTGAGTCCATTGACTCAGCCTCGAATGACTTTGCATTAAGACTGAGAGCTACGTCTTCAATATCGACTTTATAAATATCAAAACAACAGGCTTCTTGAGGTATATCGATGAAGCTCGAGCCGTACCGATTAGAAGAGAAGTATGCTGTCTCTCCGCTGCCATCTGTGGAGTAATAGACATCGTCATAGCTGCTGTTGACTGGTGCGCCCATGTGGTCTACCTCTCCGAATAAGCCCTCCGTCTCTTTCGTCTTATACACATCATAGCCTCCGAGCGATCTGTACCCTTCACTACTGAAGTATAAAGACCTAGTGCTGCTGTCGTAATATGGTGTGATATCATTTTCATTGGTGTTGATATTAGGAACATTCATGGGCAGTGAGAAGTCACCACTCATAGAGATATCCACATACCAGATGTCTAGTTTTCCTTTTCCTCCTTCGCGATCTGACACGAAGTAGAGTCTCTCCTGTCCTGTCACTTCATTATAAGCGAAGGAAGGCTGAGTCGTCGTAAATGATGGATCATTAATCGGGTCTGCCAGCTTAGTCGGAAGAGAGAATGTGTTCTCCCCCGTGACCTCGCTCTGGAACAAGTCACACCTGATATCAGCACCATCAACGTACTCGCACAGGGTGAAGTACAGTTTATCACCAGCTCTATTAAAGGTAGAATGCGCCGTGAATAGGTTATCCTTATTCAACTCAGAATTGAGGGTATCAGCTTCGAGCTCATCTGCAGAAAATAGTATTTTAGATATCAGTCTGGCGGGTCTCTGTTCTGGATCCATCTCTCTGAACCTAAGAGATGTATAGTACAGTCCAGCTTCAGATTTGACGGCTCCAAATTCTGAATATTGCGTATTGATGCCATCGCCCAATCGATTGACAGTCATATACGTGCGAGGATTATCTTCTAAATCGATCGCCCAATCACAAGCCTTAATTTCTTTCTGTGCCCTGGCGGTGAAGTATGGATCTATTTCCTCATATTCTGAGATGAAGATATTATACTGAGTCCTGGCGTCAGCGTATTTACCCAGCTGCTGCTGTGCATCGGCTAGCCAATAGCTATCCGTAGGGTACTTATTCTCCGCATCGAGGTCTATGGACTTCTCATAGAATTTCTCAGCGAGAGCATACGCATTAAAAAGGCGCGCTGACTCCGCTACATCATGGATCACTTCAAAATCCGTGGTGTCGAATTCGTAGGCCTCTAAATTGTACGATAGCGCACTATAGTAGTCCTGCTCAGCGTATTTCTCCGCGGCCTCCTTGAGGTAAGCTTCTTTGGTCTGACCAAAGGCTACACTCAGATAAGCGAGCAGAAATGGTATAATTAAATAATATCGGTTCATAATCTTCTTTGGGCAATCAAAAAAATCAGATTAGTATATGGGGCAAATCTTAAACTGTTCGAGAGGCTTCACCTTATGGATGATGTATCTGAAGTGAGCCTCGAATCCGGCACTACCATTAGTAGCCCAGTCAAATTCTGATATGTCTCTTTCGAAATTAATCGAGAAATAATATCTCTCCTTATACTTTAAAGCAGCCGTCGGAAAGAAGGACCCAGAAGTCCTGTACCCTATTCCTACGTGCAGCTCAGTCTCTTTTCCTCGGTTTTGGTTTACGTAAAGCTTCAGCAGTCCGCCGACTAAGAGTTCATCATATTCATCTTGTAGCTGTCCTAGGGCCTGCAGCTGCAGATCCAGACGATTAGTCAGCTTACCGCTGAATATCCCCGACAGGTTATAGCGTCGCGGCAGTGTGATATCCTCATCATCATAGAATCCGACTCCTGGCTCTAAGAGGTGGTAGACACCGAGACCGATGTCAAACTTAGTCCGCTTATTCTTCTGCCATCGGTAATTGATTCCGACGGTATTCTCCAAGAAATTGACTCGCTCTGCATCAAAACGCTCTAAGGATGGCAGGCTGGAATCAAAGGTGGTGCCATTCCATTGACTATCCCACACCAGATTCGCCGTATCAAAAGCCCTCGTCGCAATGCCTAAGCCCAATCCGATAGTGAGTAAATTTCTCTTGTTGAGTATTTTGGTGTAAGAGCCGAATAGATTCAAATTGCTCAGGCTGAGGTTAGAATCTCCTTGTCGATCGTAATTAAAGCTGAGCCCTCCAGCAAAGAAGTGCTTATCAGACCGCGAGGGGTAAAACTTCTTGTCATAACTGGCTGTAAACGTACGCCAAGGCACGGGTACAGAACTCCACTGGTCTCGATAACTCAGCAAGAAGCGATCGTCACCATTAAAAATACCTGTCTTAGCTGGATTAAGTATCAGTACAGGATTGTAAAACTGTGAGTAATGTATGTCCTGAGCTTGAGAAATATTAACAAATATAAATTTCGCTAATAAGACCAAAATGATAGTCCTAAGAGTAAATTTTGCTAAAACTGAATTTACATTAGACATTGTAATAATGTATTTGCAATTGACTGTCAATAGTTTAATTAATTGACTATCAATTAGTTATGAACGAATTAGTATATTGCAAAAACTGTACTAAAAACTCAATCACCAATCACGGCTTAGACTCCAGATTGACATATGAATAAAAGTGAAATGTCTCCTATAGCATGAAGAAAATACTACTCAGTGAGCAAATAAAAGAAGTGGATGCAGCGACCATAGCTGCTCAGCGAATACCATCGCATAAACTTATGGAAAGAGCTGCTTATGCCTTTGTGAATGCCATCAACTGGAGCTCATATCAGCACTTAGCCATTAGCATATTCGCTGGGCCAGGTAATAATGGAGGTGACGCCTTAGCTGTGAGTCGCATCTTGCTGGATAAGGGCATAAAGAACCGCGTATATCTTTGCATGATTGGTACTGGCAGATCAGCTGACTGCGATACCAATCTAAAACGGCTACAAGCGTATGCTACCGCTGAAATCCAAGAGATCTACAAGGAGCAAGATGTGGAAAAACGTAACGGCCTGGTCATTGACGGTATATTCGGTAGTGGACTCAATCGGCCAGTGACTGGCTACTGGGCTACTCTACTAGAAAAAATCAATGAAGATGCGGATCACATCATTTCCATCGATATCCCGTCAGGCTACTTTGCTGACGAACATCGAGATAACGTAAACTGCATCAGAGCCAATCATGTCATCTCTTTTGAGCTACCAAAGCTATCTTTCATGATGCCGGAGAGCCAGATCGCCCTGAGTTCATGTGAGATTGTGAATATAGATTTGGATGCAGCAGCGATAGATACACACAGCTCTAAGTACCACCTGATAGAAGCTGCAGATATAACAGCCATCTTGCAGCCCAAAGAAAAGTTCTCCCATAAGGGAAGCCATGGTAAGGCCTGCTTAGTCGGTGGCCACTCAGGTATGATTGGAGCCATAGCACTAGCAGGTAAGTCAGCAGAATCTGCCGGGTGCGGCTATGTCTACTATCAGAGCCACTATGACTACAATAGCATCTTGCATATGCTACATCCTTCGGCAATTATCGTCCAGAAATCAAATAATGCTGCCAATGCTTGGTATAGGATCAAAGCTAAAACCGATTATCACTATGGCATAGGATGTGGCATGGGCCAAACGAGGCTCAGTAGAATCGGCTTAGTCGATTTTCTTGGAAAATGGAAGCAAGCAGTCGTGCTAGACGCTGATGCTTTAAACATATTAGCCAAACTCAAGTTTTTCAATACGGAGCAGAAATCAAAAACACAAAAATTAGATCAGCTCCCGCCCCACTCGATCCTGACCCCTCATCTAAAAGAATTCGATCGACTGTTTGGCGAACACAAGACCCACCAGCAAAGAATCGATACCGCACTGAAAATAGCGATGCTGCACCAGATCTACATCTGCATCAAAGGCGCCCACACAGCCATCATCTGTCCCAATAATCGCTGCATATTCAATAATACTGGCAACCCTGGGATGGCTAAAGCCGGCAGTGGCGATATACTCACAGGCATGCTCTGCTCATTCTTAGCTCAAGGATACACCCCAGAGGAGTCCTGCCTGTTAGCCGTACACCTGCATGGCCATGCAGGAGATTTAGCGGCGAAATCCTTAGGTGAATATGGCATGAGCGCTGAGGATATCATTACCTTTATACCCCAAGCAATCAACGAACATCTATGCTAAAAAAGATAGCAGTACTGACCGGAGCAGGCATGAGCGCCGAAAGTGGAATCAAGACATTCAGAGATCATAATGGCCTCTGGGAGAATCACGATGTCATGTCAGTCGCCTCACCACAGGGCTGGGCTGATGACCAAGAGCTCGTCCTCCGCTTCTACAATGAGCGGCGCAAGCAGCTCCAAGAAGTGGAGCCTAACCAAGGACACCTAGACCTGGTACGACTAGAAGCTAATCATGATGTGGTGATCATCACCCAGAATGTAGATGACCTGCATGAGCGCGCAGGTAGCTCCCGCATCATCCACCTCCACGGAGAGCTGAATAAGGTCAGAAGTGTGGCAGATGAGAGTCTGATCTACGATTGGCCTGGTGATCTGAGCGCAGAAGATAAAGCGGAGGATGGTCAGCAGCTCAGGCCTCACATTGTATGGTTTGGGGAGATGGTGCCAGAGCTGGAGCGTGCCGCACAGGAAGTCACCACGGCTGACATCGTCGTGATCATCGGTACCTCCATGCAGGTCTACCCCGCTGCTGGGCTAGTCGGCTATGCCAGACCAGATGCTAAGATCTATTATATTGATCCTAAGCCACAGCTGAGTTATGAACTGAAGCGAGCGGCACATGTGACGGTATTGGAGCTGACGGCTACGGAGGGGGTGATGGCACTGCTGGATTTATTGGAGGGTTGAGGCAGTACTTTAGGAGACTAATTTTAAGCTAGAGGATTACTACTTTCACTGAGTCTGTCGTAATGCAGGCAAATCATCTCTGCATCAAGGGATAGCTCAAACTCAATTCTTCTTCGGCCTACCCAGTATATCCACCTTCGCTCTTCGAGTTGATGTATTAGGCTTCTCAATAATATCATTGTAAAGCTGCTCTACGTAGACCCACTCCCCTGCCTCCAACTTATAAGCTTCATAGGAGCCATCTGGAAGATATGTAGGCCCTTGCCCAGGTATACGCCCCATACGCTGCACTAAGTGGTCATAGACCAGCATCTTCAGTCCTGGATTGTAGTCGACATTGAGCACCGCATCCGCCGAGTACAGGAATGCTAATCGATTCTTGGCCTTATCTTGGGCCCCGTCATCGAATATGGCTGCGCCAAAGCTCAGCTGAGCATCATCGACGCGCAAGATATCGATGACCTTTGTCTTGTTAAATTGATCAAGCTGCCTGAAGCCAAAGATCATATAGTAGGCTCCTCTCTCATCTTCGAATGGGACCATATCATAGATGAGTCTCCCATACCATTGCTCTGCACTAAGCTCCTGATACGACAGATTCTTACTGTATTCCACAGAGGATTCTAACTCTATGAGCTGATCCGCATCTTGGTAAAATCCAAAATAACTAAATTCATCATCAGCGGACTTCAGCTGCCATGAGATGAGTCGAAATGTACTATCTGCAGGAGTTTGGAAGGAAATCCACTTGAGGCTGGCAAAATCGTGTTCGAAAGAGCCTTCTTTTTGAAGCGTTTCTTTTATGTCTTGATAGAAGATCTCATTGGCTTTCACTCTGTGCTGAGCTGCATCAGCATTGACCAAAACATCAGCGTAAAAGGCGAGATGGGCTTCGTCGGCACTAAAGTTTAGCTGGGCTGCTAATGCGATCATAGACAAGATGAAGCCAAGCGTGGATAAGATGATGCGTCTCATGGTATAGTAAACGCTATATAAAAGGGCAAAATTGCTAATAGAGCGTTAGAGAAATGTTAGCGCTTAGGCAGCGCAGCAGGAGATCAGATTATCATAGTCAGGCTTATCGGAGACTTTATCATGGATGAAAGATTCTTCGATTTTGCCTTGGTTAATAAGAAATATACCAGGCATCTGGAAGCCATCTCCAATCTGCTTCAGCGACCAGGCATTACCTTGAAGATTAGCCTGTACACCTCTGATCATCACTGTGAGCCCAAAAAGCTGTCCAAAACTACCTTTTGTCAATCCGAATTTCTCATAAACCTCGCAGTCGGGATCAGCTATATCATGATAACTACTGAAATTATATTGCTTAAAGTACTCTGTAGCAGTCTCATGATCTGACATATGCGCGAATACCAGCTTAATCCCTTTCAGATCAAGAGAAGCATTCTTCTTAGAAAGATCGCTCAGAGCCTCCTTACAGAATACACAGCCAAAGTGCCTGAGGAAGACCACCAACAGGGGGTGCTCCATTGAGAGATCATTCAATGAAGCACCACTTGAGGTGTATGTCGTAGAAAGTATTTCTGTCGTTTTATCCAATAAATCTAAATTTAAGAGGCCAGATTCATGCCATCGAACGTGTCCATGACCGCTTTGACGTGACCTGCTGATGTATTTAACAAGTCTAATTCATCTTGGTTTAATTGTAATTCATAAACTTGCTTGATACCACCTGTACCCAGTTTTACTGGTACTCCGAGGTATACGCCGTCTATGCCGTACTGACCTTCTAATTTGACGCAGCAAGGGAAGATTCTGTCTTCGTCCTTAACAATAGCTTCGACCATCTGAGCACCTGCGGCACCTGGCGCATACCATGCGGATGTACCCATTAGTTTGACTAGTTCTCCGCCACCTTTCTTCGTTCTTTCTACGATGGCGTCAAGTACGTCAGCGGCAATCAGTTCTGTGACTGGGATACCAGCGACTGTCGTATATCTTGGTAGAGGCACCATGGTATCGCCATGACCACCCATGAGGACTGCTTGGATATCTTTAGGGGATACGCTCAGTTCAGTCGCCAAGAAGGCTCTGTACCTCGCTGTATCCAGGATGCCCGCCATTCCGAATACCTTATTCGTCGGTAACCCTGAAATCTTGTGAGCAGCATAGGTCATCACATCTAATGGATTAGAGATGATGATAAAAATAGGGTCTTCTGAGTACTTCAGGATAGACGCTACGACGGATGATACGATCTTAGCATTAGTAGAGATGAGGTCGTCTCGACTCATACCAGGCTTACGCGGGATTCCAGCAGTAATCACGACGATGTCTGACCCAGCTGTATCTGCGTAGTCTTCAGTGCCCTTAAGTCGGGTGCTGTAGTGATCGATAGAGGCCTGTTGCCAGCTATCGAGTGCTTTACCTTTGGCAAAATCACCTCGTATGTCCAACATGACAACTTCTCTAACGATATCTTTATGTGCTAATACATTAGCTACAGTGGCGCCGACATTACCCGCTCCAATGACAGAAACTTTACTCATCCGATTTATAAATTTTCGATTTTAAAATGATTTGTAATTTACGCCGCAAATGTATGATATTTTAAGGATTCATATGGTTAATGTTGTGCAAGTGATGCAACATGGCCTAACAATTTTTTGTTACTATTGCATCAACAAAATTTTCTATCCTATGAGATTTGTTTTTACCGTTCTTTTCTTAGGATTTCTCAGCACTCTCCAGGGCCAGAAAGTGGATTATGCTGGAGCCAACTGCGTAGATGATCATCATGAACTCAGACAAAGGCTCATAGCTAACAAAGCAGCACTCCAATCTGGTCGAGCATTTCCAAGAGAAACCATTTATGTCCCCGTAAAATTTCACTTAGCGGCGGAGACTGATGGTTCAGGCAGGATCGAAGTGGCTGATATTTTAAATCAGCTTTGCACTCTGAATGTAGAATTTGAAGATTCTGGCTTTGTATTTTACATAGATTCTGGCTTTAACCAGCTCAATAATACCAATGTATTCGAAAGTCCAACTGCCGCTACAGGTGTGGCCAGAATGATCAGAGAGGCTCGAGATGAAGGCCCCAATGCCCTCAATATCTTCGTGACCCAGAATGCAGATCGTGGAAACATAGAAAACGGGACAGTCTTAGGATTCTACTCGATTCAGAATGATTGGATCGTCATCAGAAAAAGCCAAATCGGTAATGGAGAAAATACGCTTGCTCATGAGATAGGACACTATTTCTCACTGAGTCACCCCCATGTCGGGTGGGAATCAGAACCGTGGGAGCAGTCACGCCATGGAAATCCCGTACTGATCAGAGTCATCAATGGTATACAGATAGAGCTGGTAGATAAAAGTAACTGTGAGTCTGCGGGTGATATGGTGTGCGACACACCACCAGATTATAACTTCGGACTGACCTGGGACAGCCGCTGCCCTACATTCGATCTGGATGTGACGGATCGGAATGGGGATACGATCGCGCCAGCGCAAAATAACTACATGTCCTACTTCTTAGGCTGCGGACCATATGAATTCTCTCCACAGCAAAACAACATTATGATGGCAGACTATAACTCTTCGCTCAAATCATATCTCCGCACAGGCTATGTCCCTAATACCAGTGAAGTCACAGAGAAAGTCGCACTAATAGCCCCTGGTAATAATACCACCACAGAATTTTATAATGGCGTAGAACTAAAATGGTCATCATCAGAAAATGCTACCAACTACTCCATTTTAATCAAAGGCGGCCAAGATGAAATAGCCATTATCACTCAGGATACAGCCATATATATGACAGAGCTGAGTCCTAATCGGACCTATACCTGGTCAGTGACCCCATTCAATGAGTCATCAGCTTGTGCTGGTAAGACCACCAATATCTTGAAGACCAATGACATGACTACCGCGACAGAGGATCCACTCTTCTCCACAGAAATATTACTCAGTCCTAACCCTGTATACTTAGGTCAATCACTCAGAATCGCATTCGACTCAACAGAAAAACTTAATGGATCACTGCAGCTATACAATCAAAAAGGTCAGAGAATCCTGCAGTCTCAGGAGGCTATCTCAATTGGGAATAATGAAATATCTATACCCATAAATGACCTATCATCGGGTATATATATGTTATCTTTGACCACCGAAATGGGATCAATAAACCGAAAAGTCATCATAAACAATTAAACGAAAACATGAAGTGACTGTGAGCTGATCATCTTAGCAACCGATCAAGATAGAATTCAAAGCCTTATGCTCATAGCCATTCAGTCTTAAAAATTATAAACAAATGAATCTTCACGAATACCAAGGAAAAGACTTATTAGCGTCTTACGGAGTAGCCATTCAGAAAGGGCATGTAGCAGAAAGCTTAGATGAAGCCATTGCCGCTTATCATAAAGTCAAAGAAGAGTCTGGATCAGACATCGCAGTCGTCAAAGCTCAGATTCATGCCGGAGGTAGAGGTAAAGGTGGAGGAGTCAAAATAGCCAAAAACCTGGATGGACTAAAAGAACACGCGGGTAATATCTTAGGCATGATGCTGAAGACTCCGCAGACTCCAGGCGGACTGGAAGGAGAAGGTAAACTGGTCAAAAAAGTCCTGATCGCTGAAGACTCGTACGTGCCAAATTTTGAAGATTGTAACGAGCTGTACGTGTCCATCATGCTGGACAGAGATGAGAAGAAAAATGTGATCATCTACTCCACAGAAGGAGGAATGAACATCGAAGAAGTGGCAGAAAATACGCCTCACTTAGTGCATAAAGAACACATCGACCCGAGTCTCGGCATCCAAGGATACCAACTCAGAAAAATAGCCTTCAACCTAAACTTGTCAAAAGGTGCTCAGAAAGAAATGATGAAATTCATCAAGAATCTCTACGCTGCATTCATCGGAGCTGATGCCTCACTCTTCGAGATCAATCCATGTATGGTGACTGGCGAAGACAAGGTGATCGCCGTGGACTGTAAAGTATCTCTAGATGAAAATGCTCTCTACAGACATCCAGACTTAGAAGCACAAAGAGACACAGACGAAGAAGACCCCACAGAGGTAGAAGCGAAGAGCTTTGGCCTTAACTTCGTCAATCTTGACGGTAATGTAGGCTGTATGGTCAATGGTGCTGGACTCGCGATGGCTACCATGGACATCATCAAGCTCTCTGGAGGCTCACCAGCTAACTTCCTCGATGTAGGTGGCACAGCTGATGCAGCAAGAGTGGAGAAGGCCTTCAGGATCATTCTGAGAGATCCGAATGTAAAAGCCATACTGGTCAATATATTTGGTGGAATCGTACGTTGTGACAGAGTCGCCAATGGTATCGTGGATGCTTACAAAAACATGGGTAACATACAGGTCCCCATCATTGTCAGGCTGCAAGGTACGAATGCGGACATCGCCAAGAAGATCATTGATGAGAGTGGCCTCGAAGTCCATTCTGCCATCCTGCTACAGGAAGCTGCTGATTTAGTCAAAAAGGTGATTCAGTAGTCTTTGGATTCGTATTCACTCTACGACCTCAACGAATATATTAAGAGAGTCATCGCTCTCAACTTTAGTGAAGCCATATGGGTACACGCTGAGATTTCTCAAGCCAATGAGAAAAACGGGCAGTACTACATCAGCCTCATCCAAAAAGAAGAAGACGGTGAAAAAATCATAGCGCACTCTAATGCGGTGATCTGGTACAAGACCTTTCTCTTTCTCCAGAAAAAACTCGGCAAGCTGGTTCACTCCCTTCTGGATACTGGCACAGAGGTCAGACTCAAAGTCAAAATAGACTTCAATGAGCGCTATGGGCTAAAGCTGGTCATAGAAGACATTGATCCCAAATACACTTTAGGGCAGATCGAACTGCGCAGACAGGCCATCATAGAGCAGCTGGAGAATGAAGGTCTCACTGGGCTCAATGAAAGAATCGCACTACCATCAGTCATCCAGCACATAGCAGTCATCAGCTCCGCTACCGCGGCAGGCTACTTAGATTTCTGCAAGCAGATCGAGCAAAATCGCTATGGCTATGCCTATCAACTGACCTTATTTCCCGCTACGGTACAAGGCCACAAGGCCAAAGCCGAAGTGACCAGGGCAATCCAGGCTGCTAACCAAGATTCACGTTTTGACTGTATCGTCATTGTCAGAGGTGGCGGCTCCAAACTGGATCTATCAGCATTTGACGATTACGATATCGGCAAGATGATCGCACGCTCTACCCTACCTGTACTCACAGGCATCGGACATCAGATCGATAATACCGTCGCTGATCTGGTAGCACACAGCTCCATTAAAACGCCTACTGCTGTAGCTGACTTTTTAGTAGAGCACAATGTAGCATGGGAATCAAGCCTATTAGAACTGGAGTATGCAATCATACAAAGCACCAAAGGAATCCTCAAGGAACAAGAATTCTCACTGCATCAGATAGAATCAGATCTAAACTCCACCACTCGAATCATGCTGACTCAAGCTGCACATCGTCTGGAATCAATGCAGCAAGCCATCGCTAATACGACGACCCAGCTGATCCAACACAATCATGTCAAATTAGAAAACATAAAGCAGTCCATCCATCTCTTAGACCCTGTGAATGTACTAAAGCGAGGCTTTGCTATGATCAAGCAACATGATAAGTACATCTCCTCTACCACCGAAATAGACTATAAAGACAGCATCACTGTGTCTCTACTGGATGGAGACATCAATGCTAATCCAATAAAAAAGAAATAGTATGGCAAAATTCAATTACGACAAATCAGTGGCGGAACTGGAAAAAATCCTGACCGACATCCAGTCACCTGACGCCAGTATAGAAGACCTATCTGTCAAACTAAAAAGAGCTAAGGAACTGCTGAAGGCCTGCAAAACCAAACTGCGCGAAGTCGAGTCAGATATCGAATCTGCACTAAGTGAAGATGATGAAGCTAAGTAAACTTGCTAAAGAAGCTATCCAAACTCAAATCAGAATCATTGATCGCTTTCAAGGTAAATACTACGGCGAATGGAAGTAACACCACATTAGGCAGCCACGCAGCCATGTAAGGACCTAATGTGTCCGCCCGCATGAGCTTCTCCCCCATGATATTCAGGATAATGAAACTCATAAAGAAAATAATGGCCATCAATAGTGGGAATCCAAATCCCCCTTTCTTGATGATGGATCCAAAAGGGGCCCCAATGAATAAAAATAAGATGCAAATCGCTGCCCAGCTGTACTGTAGATTGAGCTTATAGGTATACCACGTTTTTTTGATGTTGATGTTCTTAAGTTTAGAGTCGGTCCCGTTGAGCTGATTTTTCAGGTGGTTGGCTTTCGTCGTAGCGGAGTTAATCACGCCCTTGCGTTCTTTTAAGCTAAGGGTCTGATAGAATGATGATACTGTGTCCATATCAATGTCAGCCAGTTGGAAATTAGACACGATGTAGTTGTAATGCTTTTGTTTTTTCAAATTATCAACGTACTCCACGGAGGTTTTTTCCTTTGCTTTTGACATCCCTCGTGCCAGGGCAGAATTGAAGCTACTGATTTCCGCTGGTCCATTGATGTCCTCGAGTTTTTGAAAGGTTTCTATGTTGATCAACTTATTAAAGTCGTGGACATTACTCCCACTCAATATATTAATCTCTCGGTCGACTGAATCAATGGAGGTCAATAACTGGGGGGTATTCAATAAATCAAAAGTCCTACGGGTGGATAGGTTATTATTTTCATTCAGGGCAAACTCGCTCATGTCAAACCGCTTCTCCCATGACTTAAATCTGGTGCGTGAATAAGGGTATTGCTTACCACTTTCGGCTATGGCTTTGGGTTTCTCTTTGATCTCTTGATAGTGCTCACCATCAGAAAGCTTCATGATAAAGTATTGGCCATCATCCGTGACGCTCATGGTGCCCTGCTTAGCCGTAATCAGGTTATTTCTGCCTATCTCCGCTTCGGTCTGATCATAGATGTATACATTAGAGATATGACGTCCTGACTCATCTTTTTCCGTCACGTAAATCTTATATCCAGTAAAATCTTCATTGAAGATGCCCTGCTCTATGACTAAGGCCGGCTTCTGCTTTCGGATGGCATCAAACTTCTTATAGAAAATGAAATTAGCCTTTGGCACGAGCAGATTACTGGCTACGATCGAAAGAAAGGCCGTGAGAACAGCTAAAAAAATGCCGACTCTGGCAATCCTAAAAAATGAAATCCCCGCTGACTTCAGACTGGTCAGCTCAAAGCGTTCGGACATATTCCCAAAAACAAAGACCGAGGATAATAAGATGGTAATGGGAATAGACTTAGGCGTGAGCGTCAAGGAAAAGTAAAACACCACCTCCAAAATCTCTAGGGTACCGATGCCCTTACCAGTAATATCATCGATGTACTGCCACAAGAACTGCATGACCAGTACAAACTGAGCAATCAAAAAAGAGAATACATAGGGCACTATGTACGACCTTGCGACAAAATTATCTATGCGTTTATCGAATATCATTGCACGTTAAGAGGCCTGTAGCCACCTTGTATGGTATCAAGTATTTTGAAAAAAATATAAAACCCAGCCTACGCTGTAACATTAATAACGACGAGACCGTCTCTTTACTGTAATGCAAATGAAAGAAATTATACTAACTATCAATCCATTTAAAGATAAACTCTATCGATATGCATTAAGAATCGTAGGAGATGTGATGGAAGCTGAGGACGTAGTGCAAGAACTCCTGATCAAACTATGGAAGAAAAAAGAGCATTTTAAGACCATTGATAATAAAGAAGCCTGGTGCATGACCTTGGCGAGAAACCTATCGATTGATAAGACGAGAAAAAGAAAATTCAGAACGAATGATATTGAAGATTTTCACTTCATCAAAGACTCGGGTAGATCTCCTTATGAACAGGTGCAATCCAAAGATAATCTGGGCCGAATAGAATCAATCATCAATGAACTATCAGACAAACAAAAGACAGTGATCCAACTGAGAGACATAGAAGGATACTCTTATCGAGAAATCAGCGACATCACTGGATATACCAATGATCAGGTGAAGGTGCATCTGCATAGAGCGCGCCATCATCTCAAGAAAAAAATTAACAGAAAAGATTATGAATAAGGTACTAATAGATCAGCTACTCGAAAAGTACTGGGATGCTGAGACGAGCATAGAAGATGAAAAACTACTGAAAGAATATTTTCATGGGAGCCAAATCGATGAAGCGCATAGAGCATATCAAGAGATATTCCTGCACTACAGCCAATCAACTCAGCTCAGACTCAATGATCGTGTCACCCTATCAGAAGAAATCGTAGCGGCATACGAGAATAAGCAAGGCATCATAGTCAGGATAAGACCCCTGATGAAATACGCAGCGGCGATCATCTTTCTCATGGCGAGTTATGGCCTTTTTCTCAATCTAAGCGACCAGCAGCTCACTTCCAGGAGCAGCCAATATGTTGGTAAATATACTGAGCTGCATGAGCACGAAGATCTTGACGAAGCCTACGCTATCACTATGGAGGCCCTGTCATTTTTGAAAACTAAAATCAATCAGACTGAAGAGGAAGTCACCAGTCCTATGCTACCCATCAGCAGAGCTATCAATAAAATCAATCAATAACTAAATATCGCGCGCGCACATATTCGACTACACACATTTCTAAAATTAAAAAAAAGTAAAATGAAATATATAGGCATCATCATTATCATCCTCATAGGGGCCAGCGCCTGCTTCGGACAAGCAGACGCTATCGATAAGTATTTCTCTAAGTACAAGGATGACGACAGATTCACCATGGTCTACGTCAGTCCTAAGATGTTCAGCATGTTTTCCAAGGTAGCTGAAGGCGCTGATGAAAAAATAGATCAAGAGATCACGGATATGATAGCCAATCTGAAAGGCCTTAAAATCCTGACATCTGAAATAAACAGTGCCGCTCTCTACAAAGAAGCCATCAGCATGATCAACACCAATGAATACGAAGAGCTCATGACTGTCAGATCAGAAGGCGATAATGTCAAGTTCTTGGTCAAGGATACTGACAATGGCAATATAGTACAGGAACTCCTGCTGCTGGTCGGTGGAGATGAGTTTGTCCTCATGAGCTTCGTCGGTGATATAGACCTCAAGACCATTGGCAGACTAGCGAAGAGTATGGACATCAAGCATGTAGATAAACTCGAAAAACTAGACCATGAATAGACTGGCTAAAATCATCCAAATCGGACTGCTTATCATAGCTTGCACCAGCATCTCCTTCGGACAAAAGAGTGTCGATAAATTCATCAATAAATACCTGAAGCATGAAAACACAACAGCCCTATCACTACCCGGATGGTTCTTCGAAGGGTCAGTGAAATTTGCCTCTAAAATGGAGGACGACGAAGACCTGGCGGACTATGTCAAGCTATCCGAACATGTGAAAAATATCAGGGTCTTCGTCATGGAAGAAGGAAACACGATCCCTGAGAACGCCGTGCAAGAGCTCATCAAAACCATGGTGAATAAAGACGGCTATGATGAGTATCTCCGCATCAGATCAAAGGGGACTAATGTGAACTTATTCGCAGTAGAAAAAAAAGAGAAAATCAAACAACTGGTCTTTTTAATCGATGATCAGGAAGAATTTATCGTACTCAGACTCAAGTTAGATCTACCACTCAATATATTCAAAGATCTCAACTACAAGCTTAGGTCAGAGATCAATCCATAGACCAAATAGAAGAGGACTAAGACTACTAAAATAAGTCTCAAAAAAATAGTAGCAGATCACGCAAGTAATCATCGCTAAACGATGAAAGGTCACCAATAACCAGGTGGCCTTTCTTACGTAAGGAAAGTGGTGAACACCTGAGCAAACAATAATTATGAGTAATCGCTGCATAATCGTACATTCAAATTAAATTACACATCGATATTATTCTATTAAACCTTTCACATGCGCTTTATTCTCAGTCTCAGCTTTATCCTTCTGACTACTCTTATCTACGGTCAGACGAACGAAAATCCAACATCTACGGGAATCAATCCGGTAGAACATGTCCCGTTCGAAAATATTGGACCTACGATCTTTAGTGGTAGAGTCAGTGATCTGGAGGTTAATCCAGAAGACCCGACAAAATTCTATGTGGCATATGCCTCTGGAGGCTTATGGTATACTGAAAATAATGGCACCAGCTTCGAACCCATATTTGACCATGAAGATGTGATAACGATCGGCGACTTTGATGTAGACTGGGATAATCATCGCATCTGGCTGGGGTCTGGAGAGGTCAATTCTAGCCGATCTTCTTACTCAGGTAAGGGCATGTACATGAGTGAAGATCATGGAAAAAACTGGAGTAAAAAAGGACTGGAGGACACACACCACATAGGCAAAGTCTTGGTGCATCCTGATGACTCAAATAATATCATCGTAGCCGCACTGGGCCATCTATACTCTCCGAATGAAGAGCGAGGCATCTTTCTAAGTACAGATCAAGGTACTACCTGGACAAAGACGCTATACATACATGATAACTGCGGTGTGGTAGACCTGGTCAGAGACCCCAATGATCCAAATACTCTCTATGCAGCAGCTTGGGAGCGAGAGCGAAGAGCCTGGAACTTTGTAGAGTCAGGAGAAGGGTCAGGCATCTATAAGTCCGTCGATGGAGGCAGCTCGTGGAAAAAGCTCTCGGGGGGATTTCCACAGGGAGAAGGTGTCGGCAGAATCGGCCTTAGTATCTCATCTAGTGATGGCAATACCAGGCTCTATGCCCTCTTAGACAATTATTTCAGAAGGCCACCTGAGGACAAGAAGGACCAAACCAGCCTAACGAAGGATGACTTTAAGACGATGAGTGAATCCGAATTTGAAAAGCTGTCTGATGAAGACCTGAGCGACTACCTAAAGGATAATAACTTCCCTAAAAAGTACAGTGCTGAATCAGTCAAAACCATGATCAAAAATAAAGAGGCGGTACCCGCAGATCTGGCGAGCTATCTCGAGAACGCTAACAGTCTGTTATTCGATACGCCAGTGATCGCAGCTGAGCTGTACGCCAGCGATGATGGAGGAGAGACATGGAAGAAAACTCACGAAGACTACTTAGACAGGGTATATAATTCTTATGGCTATTACTTTGGCTTAGTGAGTGCCCATCCGAGTGATTTGAATGAAGTATTCGTAGGTGGAGTGCCCCTCATCAGATCAGAAAATGGTGGCCAAACCTTTAAGTACATCGGCTCTGAGAATGTACACTCTGATCATCATGCACTATGGATCAATCCAGCGAGGGACGGGCACATCATCAATGGTAACGACGGAGGTATAAATATCAGCTATGATGATGGTGAGCACTGGATCAAGTGTAACTCGCCGTCCGTAGGCCAGTTCTATCACATCGCTGTCGATATGGAGAAGCCATATAATGTCTACGGAGGCCTGCAAGACAATGGTGTCTGGAAGGGCAAACATACCTACAACGCTAACTCTGGCTGGCACTCTAATGGTAAATACCCATACCAGCGCGTCATGGGAGGAGACGGCATGCAGACAGCCATCGACACTCGAGACAATCAGACATTCTACACTGGATTTCAGTTTGGTAATTACTTCCGCATCAACAGTCAGACCGGCAAAAGAAAAAGAATCACGCCTACGCATGAATTAGGTGAGGCACCACTCAGGTGGAACTGGATGGCACCTATCCACCTAAGTGAGCACAATCAAGACATCATCTACATGGGGGCTAATAAGCTCTTCAGGTCAATGGATCAAGGGGACCACTTCGATGCCATATCAGATGACTTAACCAAAGGAGGAAAAAAAGGAGACGTACCATTCGGTACGCTATCTGCCATACACGAAAGCCCACTTCAGTTTGGGCTCATCTACACTGGCAGTGATGATGGCAACATTCAGGTGACACAAGATGGCGGCCACAGCTGGACACTGATCAGCGAAGGTCTGCCAGCGGATCGATGGGTCAGTCGAGTGCAGGCATCATCACATCTGAAAAGCAGAGTCTATGCTTCACTCAATGGATACCGCTCAGATGACTTCCGTCCTTACCTCTATGTCAGTGATGACTATGGACAGACATGGACATCAATCAGCCAGACACTGCCAGACTACCCCATCAACGTCATCAAAGAAGACCCCGAAAACGAAAATCTATTGTATGTAGGCACAGACTTTGGCAGCTATGTTAGCTTTGACCAGGGACAACATTTTGAAAGACTGAAGAATGGACTGCCGCATGTCCCTGTACATGACATCGTAATCCATCCCAGGGATAATCACATGCTGATTGGTACCCATGGTAGATCAATATACAAGGCAGATATCTCAGCCCTACGAGAGTACAATGACATCAAGAACGAAGAGGTCGCATTATTCAGCATCGGAAAACTGAAGCATAAGCCCAATGCTGGAAAAATATACGCCAGCTACAGAGAGCCCGTCAAGCAAGAAATAGGCCTGAGTGTATATTCCAAATCCGCAGGTAAAATAAGCTTAGAAGTAGAAACGGAAGAAGGTCAAACACTTAAGCAATGGAGTGAAAAAGTGCCTGCAGGATACTCTATCATCAAATACGATTTGAGTATGGAAGAAAAAAATAAAAAGAACCTGAGCACAGAAGAAAAAGTAAGCACCGCAGACAATGGCATCCTATACCTACCTAAAGGAGTCTATCAGCTATTAGTTAAGAAAAACGGAACGGAGGCAAAAGAGAAAATAGTGGTGGAATAAATTTTTTAAATCAAGACAAATGACGTATATTAGTGGTCAATTGAGGAATTATGCCGACATACAATGACATGACAGAAGAGCTTATTTCCATAGTTCAGGAGGTATCGGGTAGCTATCTTAATGCTGATACGATCAGTATGGATAATATCATGCTTGATAAGTTTTCACTCGTCAAAATCATCCAAGCTGGTCTGCCCTACTCCTTTTTTCATAAGCTAAAATCCGCTCTCCCTTTCTCCACCCAAGAGTGGTCAGACTATTTAGGAATATCACTGAAGTCACTGCAGCGATACCACACTGAGAAAAGGCGATTTAAGCCCATACAATCAGAAAAAATCATAGAAATGGCAGAGGTCATGAATTTAGGTATAGCCGTCTTTGATGAAATGACAAGATTCAAATTATGGCTGGACACTCCCTCCTTTGCATTAGGCAGTATGAAGCCTCTGGATCTTTTGAAAGACTCCTACGGTAAGGATTTAGTCATGACCGAGCTGACGGCTCTGGAGCATGGTATATTCGCTTAGCCAGATGCTCGTCTACAGACTCACCAGAGAAAAATACAAAGAGAACTTATCAGGTAAAGGTGCCGCGTACCGAGGCGGTCGCTGGAATACTGCTGGTATAGAGATCATCTATTGTGCTACGAATCGATCACTGGCTATGGCAGAAGTCGCGGTACACGTGACAGCGGCGACTATGCCGACTCGGTATTGGATGCTGACAGTCGATATCCCAGAAGATAGTGAAGTCGTTACAGCTACTGAGCTGCCAACTAATTGGAATTCATTCCCCTACTTGGATAGCACTAAGCACATCGGTGATCAGCTAATCTATGAGAACCTATATCTTGCTATGAAAGTACCATCAGCTGTAGTCCAGGACGAATGGAATGTCTTAATTAATCCCTTTCACAAAAATTTTAAAAAGGTGCGCATCGTCAAGTCAGAGCCATTTCATTTCGATCGACGACTATTTTAGATACAGCACGGTCCCAGCCCTCTCCTCCACATTACCTCTTCCTAAGTCTATCTCCACATAATAAGAATAGACATCTTCTTCGCAGGGAGATCCATTACAGGTCCCATCCCACCACTCGGAGAATTGCGTCGTCTCTAAATTAAACCGTTCGTACATTTTGTTACCCCATCGATCAAAGATCTGATAGGTTAATATGGTAGGGTTCAGACCCTCCTGAGCGAATATGATGAATCGATTATTATTGCCTTGGACACTGTTGTCACTGATCACATTAGGGATGTAGATATCACAGCCTTCTGACGCTACTGTGATGAGGCTGTCGATTCTGATCGTACCGCCGTCTATGGCTGACAGCTGATACCTGCCGGCGTCCACTTCTATATCTATCTCGGTGCCAAAAGCTGCATTATTAAAGAATATGGTACCACTGCCGGTAGCCTGAGTGCCACTGCCCGTAATCACTGCCTGGATTCTTCCATTATCCCCGAAGCAGTCAGTTGGAGTAATATCAATAAAGTCAAAAGCTAAGGGGTCCATAGAAATCATCTCCTCTGGCAAAATCTCGAATTCTACCTGAATCACACAGCCAGCTTCGTCCATGGCTTGCAGAGTATGCCTTCCAGCTGCTATCCCATCGATCATGGATCCTGGTAGAAAAGTACCATTGTCGATAGAATAAGTGAGCGTCCCCTCCCCTCCGCTGGCGGAGACATCTATACTACCCAGTTCTCCACAGCAGTCAGGATTATTTACCTGCACATCATCTATCATCAATACGGCTGAAGCACGGTACTCTCCGAGACTGGCACCTCCAAACACCTCAAAATCACTAATGTCACCAGGAATGGAAAAATCAATGACACATCTCCTCACCAATTCTCTGGATTCAAAATCAATGATAGAGACCACATTCTCATCACCTCCAGAGATAGCGTATACCTGAGCTATGTTGCAGATCTCCACATTTGTCACAATACCAAATATGGGCTGATCAGGATCTGAACTTATGATTAACTCGCTGAGAGGAGGATTCGTCAAGTCAACTTTAAAGATTTTATTGATGTCTGCAGCCACATAAAGGTCATTATTGAAAAAACTCAGATCACCTGTCGCTCCAGCTGGCAACACTCCAATAAACCTCTCTACTCCAGTATTCACATTATAGGCGAACAGTTCTCCTGCGGTACCCGTCGTGTAGACATTACCCTCAGCATCAGCCGTCAAAGAATTGAATATTCCACCTATTGGCTCTCCGAACTGATGTATCAAAAAAGTGACACCAGTTATGGGATCAATCTCCCAAAGTTCTCCTATAGCACTCACGCCTACCAGTCTACCATCAGGTAGGTAGCTGATATCCTTCACATCAGCATCAGGAATCACTTGATTCGTGACTTCGCAGGTATTTACATCCAAGTCATATAATCTACCGACTTGATCAGAGATCAAAATGCCTTGGCCCGCAGCCGAAAGGCTAAAAACCGAACAAAAAATGATATGTATGATAAGTCGATCCAATAATTAATAACTAAACTGAGCACTGGTGGTATAATCAAGCATCCCTTCACTAACTAATTCGTGACTAATATTAGTTCAATAACGAAAGATTTTAGGAAGAATGGTATAGGGTCTTTACTAAGAAAATAATTTATAAAATTCCCAAATCAAGATTCCAGCGCAAACTGAGACATTAAGAGAGTGCTTAGTCCCAAACTGGGGCACTTCGATGCTGCCATCCATAAGATCCAGGATATCATCGCTGACGCCGCCTACCTCATTGCCAAATACCAAGACAGTGGGTAGAATAGCGATATCTGACATCTGCCTGATATCCATCGATTCTGTGGTCTGCTCGACAGCGTATATACGCTGGCCAGCTGCGCGAAGCTCCATGATACAATCTCTCGTATGTGATACATATGACCATGATACGGACTCAGTAGCTCCGATAGCTGTCTTGAGAATTTCTCTGTGTGGAGGAGTTGCCGAAATACCAGTGAGGTATATATGGCTGACAAGAAATGCATCAGAGGTCCTAAACACAGAGCCAATATTCATCCCTGACCGGATATTGTCAAGTACAATAGTCAAAGGGATTTTATCAGCCTTTACATACTCGTCCTTATTGATCCTATTGAGTTCTTTCAGCTTTAGCTTACGCACTGCAGGAGGATTAGGAAGTGACTGTAGCTCTCTCTTCAGCATACACGATACAGGCCTTGATAAAAGACTCGAAGACGGGGTGAGATATTTCTACTCTACTCTTCAGCTCTGGATGAAACTGGACACCAATGAAGAAAGGGTGATCCGATAATTCAATGATTTCTACTAGACCGCTTTCTGGATTGACACCTGAGGCCATCATCCCATGTTCTTCCATCTCTTTGAGATAGGCATTATTAAATTCGTATCTGTGTCTGTGTCGCTCATATATCTCGTCTGCTTGATAGATCTCCTTAGCCATGCTACCATCTTTGAGCAAACACTTATACGCACCGAGTCTCATCGTACCACCTTTCTGCGAAATGACTTTTTGCTCCTGCATCAAGTCTATGACAGGATCTTCAGCTTTTTGATTGATTTCTGTAGACTGAGCTGTGCTTTTTCCGATGACATTCTGAAAGAATTCTACTACAGCAGTCTGCATGCCCAAGCAAATTCCAAAAAATGGAATCTTATTTTCTCTGACGAACTTGATCGCATTCAGCTTACCTTGTATACCTCGCTCTCCAAAACCTGGAGCCACCAGCACTCCGTCCATACCCTTAAATATTTGCTCATAGTCTACCTCACCCTCTAACTCCTCTGAGTGGATCGGGCATACATCCACTGTACACTGGTTAGTGGCACCGGCGTGTACGAATGACTCGTAGATTGACTTATAGGCATCAGGCAGTTCATTATACTTACCTACCAATGCTATTTTGATGTGATGCTGAGGGTTTTCTAATTTATACAGGAAGTCTTTCCAGGCTGTGAGGTCTAGCGGCTGCGTGGGCTCTAAGCCCATCATCTCTATCACTCTGGTATCCAGTTCTTCCTTAAGCATCAGGATAGGCACATGGTAAATTGACGAGGCGTCTATGGCTTCTATCACTGAGTTATCTTTTACATTGCAGAATAGAGCCAGTTTCTTTCTGATGTCCTTTGGCAGCGGCTTCTCGGTCCTGCAGACTAATATCTCTGGCTGGATACCTGTCTCTTGCAGTTCCTTCACAGAGTGTTGTGTGGGCTTTGTCTTGAGCTCTTTAGCAGCGCTCAGATAAGGGACCAAAGTGAGGTGGATGCAGAGGATATCCTGTCGCTTGAGGTCTCTTCTAAGTTGTCGAAGAGCTTCTAAATAGGGCAATGATTCAATGTCACCTACAGTGCCTCCGATCTCTGTGATGATGATGTCATACTTCCCACTCAGCTCTAATTGGAGGATTCTTCTCTTTATCTCATCTGTGATATGTGGTATGACCTGGACAGTCTTACCTAAATAGTCTCCGTGACGCTCCTTATTGATGACTGTCTGATATATTTTACCTGTGGTAACATTATTAGCCTGGGAGGTCGATATATTCAGAAAACGCTCATAATGGCCTAAATCTAAGTCTGTCTCTGCACCATCGTCAGTGACATAGCACTCTCCATGCTCATATGGATTCAGAGTACCAGGGTCTACATTGATGTAAGGATCTAATTTTTGAATGGTCACCTTGAATCCGTGACCTTGTAGCAGTCTACCCAGAGAAGCTGAGATAATGCCTTTACCTAAAGAGGATGTGACTCCACCCGTAACGAAGATATATTTTGCCATACAAAGAGTTAAAAACACTTAAAAAGAGTAAGTGAAGGCTAAAGCTTCATTACGGAAAACAAAGATAGAAAAAGCTTTGTAGCGATACGACATACTCGAAGAAAAAGAAAATGAGGGATGCTTTTTGGCTTGGGAATTGCATGGCAAAGAGGAAATAAGTGTCAGATCATTTCACCTCACTAAACTTCTGACAATGAAAATACATAAGTCACATATCATCCTTATTTCTCTGATCATGCCGGTCCGAATCGTACAGTGTGTATACGAGTACATCACGAAAAGGGAGGTCTAACCTTCCTGATATACGGGTGCTCGTTTTTCCATGAAAGCTGTCATCGCTTCTTTGATGTCATCAGACATGATGTATGCCGCATTCCATACGGACATCATCTGCAAGGACTCATCCACAGAGTGATCTCTGGTGTATTTGATCATTTCCTTCGTCCCTCTGATGACGACAGGTGACTTAGCGGCAATCATCTTGGCTGTTTCCATTACACCCGTCATCATTTCAGCTTTGTCTTCATAGACCTTATTGACTAAGCCACTCTGCTGGGCCTCTTCGGCATGCATGTGGCGACCTGTATATGCTAACTCTGACACCAGCCCCTGGGAGATCAACTTGGGTAAACGCTGCAGGGTCCCAATATCAGCTACCAAACCCATGTCCACTTCTTTGATCACAAAATAAGCATCAGACGTACAGAATCGCATGTCTGCGGCAGAGATGATGTCTACGGCGCCACCGATGCAAGCATTATGTACGGCTACAATGACAGGCTTTTGACACTTCTCCAGCGATGATACATCATCCTGCAGTTTCAGTAAGTGATGTCTAAATTCTTCTCTTTTTCTAGATTCACACTTAGATTCATATTGCGTCATATTCATCAGCAGGCTCACATCTATTCCGGCGCAGAACATCTTGCCCTCCCCACTCAGCACCACCACTCTCACCTCTGGATTATGGCTGCAATGCTCAAAGACAGACCTCATCTCATCCCAAGCTTCTTTGTGCAATGAATTACGTTTTTCTGGACGATTGATGACAATGTGGGCAATGTGATCCTTGATTTCTAATGTGAATGCTGTCAAATTCATAGCGAATGATTACGGATGTTTATCAAGGTAATATAGGAAGAATTGCCAGGTATAAAATTGATATTTGACAATAAGCTATCTTTGCTGTCTGATAGAATGACGTTCAACAATAAGCAGCATCGCAATCATTATAAGCCATGATGAGCACACAATAGGAAACAGAGCGATCGTGTTATATCTTTGATGCAAATCACATCATGAATAAATTTCACCTTACTATTGGAGGTATTCTACTATTATTAGCAGTCATCACCGGAGCTTTTGGTGCACATCTGATAGAGAATCAGCTGGGACCCAGAGCAGCTGAAATATTCGACACAGGAGTCAAGTATCAGTTTTACCACGGACTGGGCATCATATTGGTTGAGCTGATCTCCAAAGATCTAAAGTCTCGCCTTTTTAGCTTTGCCATATATTCTTTTTTCATCGGTATCCTGTGCTTTTCAGGTTCGCTCTATGTCTTAGCATTTAAAGACATGATGGGGCCTGCCATTCAGTATGTTGGGCCGATTACACCGATTGGAGGCTTGTTTTTCATTATTGGATGGGCGCTCTTTATTGCAGGCGTTATCAAATCTAAGCGAGAACATAGCTGATCCTTTCTTCTTGATTTAATTGTGATGCAGAACTGATGTATCCACAAATAAACCTAAGCTTCATATCCCGCATTAACATTTCAGTAATACACTTTCAGGTACTGATCATCGACTCTTAAGTAATACTCATATTAAAGGTTCTATAAGTTGAGATAATCGAGATGACTAAGTAGATATTAGACTTGATTATTTTCAGATGGACTCTGAGTAGAAATCTTGAAATAGTAAAACCATAGATATGAACAGAATACTTCAAATCACCATCGGACTACTTCTGGCTTGCTCGGTTCATGCCCAATTTAAAGCAGGTCTTCATACAGGGGTAGATTTTAACACACTTCATCTGTCTGGTGTCGGACTTGATATCAATGATGAAATTAAATACTTCAATAGCCCACGGCTTGGCATTCACGGCGAGTATGCATTCTCAAAAAGATGGTCGATTCTATCTGAACTGAACTATACTCAAAATGGATTTAGAGTAGAAGAATCCACAACGACAAATGTATTGGGCATTGATGTACCAATCGGAGTAAGAGCCTCTACGCGCTTGAACTATCTCGAGGTACCGCTGCTTATCAAATATAGCTTTGGACTTCAGCGGCTAAGTTATTACGCAGAAGCGGGGCCATCAGTGTCCAGAGGCATCAATGGCAAGATTACGCCACAGGCCAGTTTACTTGTTGATCTGAACTTACCACAGGTCAATATTGATTTCAGAGATCAAGCGTATCGAAGATGGCTGATCGGCGCAAATTTAGGTGTGGGAATGAATTATGCACTGAGCGACCAAATCGATCTACATGCTAATCTACGCTATACGGGCTCCCTGAATGACATCGTTCAGAATCAATTGGTCGACCTATCTGTAAAATCAAATACGATTCATATGGGAGTGGGGATCAGCAAAAAGATATAGCACATTAAAAATTAATATCGTCTGAAAATGTTGTTCCAAACTGGCTAAGCTCTTATCAAATCTAATTGATAAGGGCTTAGTTTTTTCGATACTGATTATAATTTGAATATCACTATTATAGACTTTCAATTATTCTATATTTGAAAGGAATGTCTATCAATCTTACATTACGGACTATCTTGGAATAGCTTGCCTTAAATGAAAGAACCGTAGGCACTTCGTGTAGTATTATTAACTGTCAGTAATCATCTCATATGCAACTCGGATTTGTATCTGCCATCCTCCCTGATCATAGTTTAGAAGAAGTCTTATCCATCGCCTCAGACATAGGCTATGACTGCGTAGAACTGATGTGCTGGCCTCCTGGCAAGGCCGAGAGACGCTATGCGGGTGTCACTCATATCGATGCTACTGCGCTGTCTGACACAGGGATCAGCCATATCAAAGGACTATTACAGCAGTATGACGTCTCCATCAGCGGACTGGGCTATTACCCTAATCCACTCGTCGATGATGTCGAAGCGTCCAACATGTATATCGACCACATCAAAAAAATCATAGATGCAGCCGTCCTCTTAGATGTCGAAGTCGTCAATACATTCGTCGGTAGAGATCACCAAAAATCAGTCGATGATAACTGGCCGAGATTCGAGGCTGTCTGGCGGGATATTATCAGCTATGCAGAAGAAAGAAATATAAAATTAGGCATCGAAAACTGTCCTATGATTTTTGGATCAGATGAATGGCCTGGTGGTAAAAATCTGGCCACGACCCCGCTCATTTGGCGGAGGATGTATGAGAGTATTGACAGCGATCATTTCGGATTGAACTATGATCCATCACATATGATCTGGCAGCACATGGACTACTTGAAGCCGATGAGAGACTTCGCCCATAAGCTATTTCATATCCATGCTAAGGACGTCCGTATAGACAAGCATGATTTGGACGAACGAGGCATCATGGCCGCTCCAGCAGAGTGGTATACACCTAAGCTACCTGGTATGGGTGATGTGGACTGGGGTCAATTCTTTTCTACATTGAGTAGTACAGGATATACTGGAGCTGTATGTGTGGAAGTAGAGGATCGAGCCTTTGAAGTCTCTACAGAACGGCGCATCGCATCTCTGCGGCAGAGTTACCTATATCTTCGGCAGTATGTTTCATAATTGACGGTTATGGAGTGAGTCCATAAATTCTGTTCTATCCCTGGCCTTCTGTGAGTAAAATCTCATTGGCTTCATCAAGTAATACATCGCCCTCACCCTTTCGATTCTTATACCAGACAAAGGCTAAGGTGGCTACGATCAGGTAAGGCATAGCCAGCATGAAGAGAATGCCCATGTTGAGCCCTAATCCAGCCGTACCACCATGATCCAGATTAGATTCAGCAGCCATCTTGCACATGGGGCACTGAGCTACTGCACCGCTAAGGCTAAGAATACTTACGATAATGAATGAGGCGTATTTTTTTAAAGTCATAGTATCAGTGATTATAACAAGGACGTAACATCAAATAAACAACAGGGCCTGTGATCGCTACGTAAAACCACAAAGGGAATACCCAACGGGCGAATTTCTTATGTCGGGCTATCTGCATCAAAATACCTCGATTGAAGGTCAGCAAAATAAAGGGCAATATGACACCCGCTAAGATAATGTGACTAATCAATAAGATAAAATAGAAATACCTGATGCTGCCTTCTCCGCAGTATTTAGTCTCTGGGGTAGTCGCGTGATAAAGCACATAGCACAAGAGAAATAGAGTAGATAGAACCATGGCCGAGATCATCATCGCCTTGTGCTTAGCAATCTCCTTACGCTTGATAAAGTACAATCCAAACATGAGGAAGACGGCTACTAATGCATTCAAGGAAGAATAGAAAGCAGGAAGCCAACTGAAGTCAACCCCAAAATTAAACTTATCAGGCTGTCTCATTAAGACCACCAGCAGGATGACGACCACTGATAGAGCGTAAGCCACCCAGTCCATTTTCTTTAATCTACTATCCGTCTGATCCATCAGCTTTTTCCAAGTCTCGTTTTAAATATACTTTTTGCTTCTTCGGTATGGGCAGAATCGCTGCCGAGTGCTCTATCAGTTTTTTAATATCTTCCGTGCTGTATGTGTAAGCGTTCCTTAGGTTCACTTCATCGTCCAGCAGTAGTATTCTCGCTTTCGGATATTTCTTTAAGTTTGATTTTACTGCATTGGGGACATCAGCCAATTCATCGAGAACTTTTATCTGAAAGCCCTCGCGCCCACCATACTTATCTTCCAGTCTATCTAATAGTTCTTGCTCACTATTTGATGGATGGCCTGCTACATGTAGGACTGTGAATCGTCCATTGCACGCCGATTTGATCTTAGCAAATTCATCTTCTGACAGGCCATAAAATAGATCTTGGAGAGGCTCTTTTACTTTGACCTCTTCCTGTAGTTCGACTCTATAATTATATCCAGATGATAGATAGTACCATGATCCTGCTGGCAGGACGAATATCATAACGACGACCACTGCTGCGACTAAATACCTCATGATGATATAACAGATTCTATACTGACAGGTTTAAAAAAAGCGGAATATGAACCATATCCCGCTTTTATAATACTTCTAAGTGATAGACTAATGAAAATCACTTTCATCTAATTCTTTGATCAATGATCCTGTTTGTTCTGAATCATCCTTTTTAATTTGCTCTATGCCCTTGTTTTTGTCATCGACGAATTCTCTTCGCTTCTTCCAACTGCTACCTTCCTGCATGAAGGCTATCACTGCCCAGACTAAGAGCCCCATGGGCAGAAGGACGGACTTAGCAAAAGCCGGCACCTCATAACTCATGTGCATGAACTCGAATATAATCTTAACTGCCTTGTATAGACTGAGCGCAATCATCAGTAAACCCATCAACATAACTGGTGCATGAAACCCCTTGATGATATATCCCTTACCAGCTAAAGCTATGATAACCTCTATCACAGTTATGAAGGCCAGCAGTAAGATGGTCTTGAGCGCTATACTTTTACTTTTTTCGTAATCGTGTGCCATAATAAATTCTGAATTATAATAGATAAAATACTAAGAAAACAAACACCCAAACCAAATCGACAAAGTGCCAATACAAGCCTATTTTTTCGACCATTTCATAGCCATTCTTTCGTTCGACGTACAGCCCACTCATCACATTCACAAAGATGATAATGAGGAAGACAACCCCAGAAAAGACGTGAAACCCGTGAAATCCAGTGATAAAAAAGAACAATGCCCCAAAAGCCTTGGGCCCATAACTCTCCATTTTCACTACCCCCTTATCTGCGCCCGATGTCACCACGTACTTCCGATGTATCAGACCTCTATCATCCACTTCAGCTTCTTTGTAGATGCCGCCGACTTCATAATCGTGTGCGTCTCCATGATCATCTGCGTGGTCACCACCGTGATCATCACCATGTGCATGATGTGAAATGTGATGCATGAGGTAAGAAGCCCCTGGCTCGAAGACTTCGTCAGATGGATTCCCACTCGCATCCAAGTAGGCACCTGATTCGACGTGTGTACCGAAGGGATTCTTGGTCACTGACATCTTTTCTTTACCGATCAGCGTAGCCCACTCCCAAGCCTGGCATCCAAGGAACGCTGCACCACCGATGATGGTGAGAAACATCCATGCGGCCACTCCTCGTTGATTCTCTCGGTGTCCTTCTTGTACTGCCCTCACCATAGTGTAGGAGCTGAATAGTAAGACGAAGGTCATGACGGTCACAAATATCAGTGGTAAAACCGTATCTCCTGCGAAGGGAAATAATCTAAATACAAAATCAGGTACAGGCCACGACGGCATACTGAACCTAAGAGCTCCATACGCAATCAAAAATCCTGCAAATGTAAATGCATCAGATAGAAGGAAGTACCACATCATCAGCTTGCCGTAGCTTGCTTTGAATACTGGGGCACCACCATCCCAATCTGCGGTAGTCATATCAACATGATGATCGTGGTGATCATGCTGATCTGTGTCGTGATGGGTAGCAGTTTCTGTAGCCATTTTTATTAAAATATAATCTCTGTTATTTACTAATCATTAAAAACACCAGCAGATAGACCCATAATAAGTCTACAAAATGCCAGTAGTGTACCACTAATTCAAATCTGTGTTTTCTTCGCTTCGTCACATTAAATTTGAGTGCAAATGCGTGAAACATGGCTACAATCAAACAGGCTATACCACCTAAGACGTGCGCCACATGAAGAAATGTGATGACATATATAAATGATCCCGAAGGATTTCCTTTCAAATCTACACCAAGAGCATAAAGCCTCTGCCAGCCTAAGTATTGGGCTACGATAAATCCTAAGCCTAAGACAAAAGTAGCCACCAAAAGAGACTTGTACTGCTTCTCTTTACCCGCAAGAAAACTGCGATAAGAGTTATGAAGCGTCAAGCTACTTAGTAAGATCACGATGGTGCTGACGTAAAACATGGACGGCAGCTGAAATTCGAGCCAGTTGCCCTGAGCCTGCCTGACAATGTAAGCACTTGATAGTGCCGCAAACATCATTACGATACTCGCCATGGCTGACCAGAGCGCAAATTTTTGAGGATTGATTCTGCTGTTATCAGAAGTATTGAATACCATGTAAGCCATCTAAAATAATTGATCGATTAACAAAATACTCAAGACGACAGGCAAATAGATTAATGATGAAAACATCAAGCTCAATGCATTATTCTCTTTTCTGTCTCTTACAAATTCTATCGCGTAAAAGATAAACCCGGCAGCTGCTACATACATCAAGGATGCAGATAGCAGGTGAAGATTCATCGTATAGTCCATCAGAGCTGTCAGGGGTATAAGAAGTGCCGCTGCTAACAATGCTTGATATCTGATCCGCTTGGCAGGAGACCTTCCATCACCTGGAATAAAAGTATACCCAGCTTTCTGGTATTCATCATATGAGAGCACTCCAATCGCCCAGAAATGGGTAAACTGCCACAAGAACTGAAGCGCAAACAACCAAATGGCCAACTCACTCACATAGCCATCAAAGGCCACACTACCAATCAATAACGGCAACGCACCTGGTATAGCACCTATGGTAACCGCTATGGGAGTCACACGTTTTAAAGGGGTGTATATGAATGAGTAGATGACTAAGGAAAGCGTGCCAAAAAAGGCTGTAAGCGGGTTAAACATACCCAGTATGGTCATGCCAATCAGCGCCATAAATCCAGCTATCATCACACCTGTAGAGACACTCATTCTCCCTGCTGCTACTGGACGATTCATGGTCCGCTTCATCAGTTTGTCATAATCTTTCTCCAATACTTCATTAAAAATATTGGCAGCACCAGCGATGAAAAAACCACCAATGGCTAAGAATATGACTGACGCAGCGCTCGCTGAAAAGCCAGAGCTCAACAAGTAAGCGATGACAGAAGTGAATACCACCATAGCGGTCAATCTACCCTTAACAAGTAAATTGAGATCAGCAAGAAAACCATAGGTCTTCACTGTATCTTGATCGATGATGATATGCTTCGTTTCTTTATTCAATATTTTGACTTAATCTATTATGATGTCTAATGTGAATCTTCTTCTCCTTCAGCCATGGGGGCTATCTGGGGAATGAAGTCCTGACCATTCTTACCATAATCATATGGCCATCTGTGTACCACAGGAAGATTACCATCCCAGTTGCCATGACCAGCATTGATCGGAGTTGTCCACTCTAATGTGGAGGCACCCCATGGATTCTTCGTTGTCATCTTCTTACCGTAGTACATACTGTAGAAGAAGTTAATAACCATCAGGATCTGTGCAAAAAAGACAACTATAGCTGCGATAGTGATGAACTGATTCATAGAAGAAAAAGAACTAAATGCGTCAAAACTATCAAACCTGTAGTATCTTCTTGGTACTCCTGCGAGGCCTAAGTAGTGCATTGGCCAAAATATAGCGTAAGCGCCAATCAGCGTCGCCCAGAAGTGAATTTTACCTATGGTCTCATTCATGAATCTGCCAAACATTCTCGGATACCAGTGATACACACCCGCGTACATACCAAAGAAAGCAGCAATACCCATCACAATGTGAAAGTGAGCTACGACGAAGTATGTATCGTGCATCTGAATGTCAATCGCTGAGTTACCTAAGAATACACCTGTCAATCCACCTGAGATAAACATGGATACGAATCCAATACAGAAAAGCATAGGCGTATTGAGCCTCAGATTACCCTTGTATAATGTCGCAATCCAGTTGAACACCTTAATGGCTGATGGTACCGCGATAATCAGCGTGAACACCACAAAGAAATTCGAAATGAAAGGATTCACCCCTGACATAAACATGTGGTGAGCCCATACTATAAATGATAGAAATCCAATGGCCAATATGGAATAGACCATAAACTTATATCCAAAAATCGGCTTTCTCGCGTGGACAGCCATGACCTCAGATACCAGACCCATCGCTGGCAGGATAATAATATAAACCTCTGGATGTCCTAAGAACCAGAATAAATGCTGATATAGTACAGGGCTACCTCCAGCAAAATCTAATGCTGCTCCGCCCACAAATATTTCACTTAAATAAAAACTCGTCCCTAATCCTCTATCACACATCAAAAGGAAAAATCCTGATGCTAATACTGGGAATGATAAAAGTCCCAGGATCGCAGTCACGAAGAAAGCCCAAATAGTCAATGGCATTCTCCAAAAGGTCATCCCTTTCGTCCTAAGATTCAAAACAGTGGTAATGTAATTAATCCCTCCAAGGAGAACTGACACGACAAACAATACTAAACTCACAGTCCACAAGGTCATCCCAGCTCCCGAACCAATAGAGGCTTGAGGCAGTGCACTGAGCGGTGGATATGCCGTCCAGCCACCTGAAAATGGGCCAGTACTTAGAAATAAGGAATAGAACATGATCACACTAGCTAAAAAGAAGAACCAGTATGACAGCATATTCAAGAATGGAGAGGCCATATCACGGGCTCCCAGCTGTAGTGGAATCAGTAAATTAGAAAATGTACCACTGAGTCCTGCTGTCAATACAAAGAAGACAATGATGGTACCATGCATAGTAACTAATGCGTAATAGAACTCAGGCTGTAATGATCCAATACCTGTCTCTGCATTAATGGTGATCCACTTACCGAGCAGCGGCTTCAGCCATGCTAAGCTTTCGTCTGGAAAACCCAGCTGAAGTCTGAATATGATAGACATAGCAGCACCAATGATCGCCCATATCATTCCTGTAATCAGGAATTGTCGGGCTATCATCTTATGATCCATGCTGAAAATATAAGTGCTAATGAAGTTAGACTTATACTTATCCTCATGGTGATGATCGTGAAAGTGGTCGTCAAAACCATTTTCCTCTATCAGAACTTTTTCATCGTATGTTATGATATCTGACATTAATTTAATTTTAGAGATTGTTGTTTGTTAAAATCCTCATTTCTGTTCGTCGATTATTCTGTCTTCCTTCGTCGGTATCGTTAGTGTCGACCGGATTATTCTGGCCAAAACCAACAGCAATTAATCTCTCGGGACTGATCCCTTTATTCACTAAGTAATTTCTCACACTCTCAGCTCTGCTCTGAGATAGTGCCTGATTCGCATCAGCAGCTCCTGTATTATCGGTGTGCCCACCCAGCTCTACATTCACCTGCTTATATTTATTGAGCACACTGGCTACATTGTCCAGTTCGTACTCTGATACTTCTTTCAATTCAGCAGACCCCGTATTATAAAATACATGCTCTAAGTTGATGAGATCATCTGACACATCATCTGGAGTGGATATGGCCTGATCTACAGCTGCTAAGAACTCATCCGCTCTATTCGCAATCTCAATTTTTAGTAGGCTCGCATCATTGGGATCATTAACCGTATTTCTGACATTTGTCAGGTAGAATGACTGCTGCTTCGCTAACCACTGATCGTATTCTTTTTGGGTGACGACTCTTAGGATACGCTTCATACTGTAATGTCCCTTCCCACATAGCTCTGCACAAGCTAATTCGTATTCGAAAGCTTCCCATCGCTTCAAGCCATCTGGCTCTTCTTCATCAGCAGGCACTTCCCAATCTGGGTGGCCTTTGAGCCGCTTGCGATAGTCCTCTGTGGTAATCGTAGGCGTGAATATGAAGTAAGTCGGCGTACCAGGTATAGCATCCATCTTCACTCTGAAGTGAGGCAAGTCAAAGTTATGAAGTACATCTTTTGAGGTAATTCTAACTCTCACTTTCTGACCGACAGGTAAAAGAAACTCAGGTGTTCCTATCACTATATCATCATGAGTCTTCTCATCGGTGAAGTCCATTCCTAATGAATTAGAACCTAAATCAATCAGCTTATAATTCTTCGTCCCTAATTTACCGTCTGGGCCAGGATATCTGATATCCCAAGCGAATTGATAGCCAGTCGCTTCTATTTCTAAATAATCTTCATTGGGGTCTACATCAGGCATGACTTCATTCCAGACGACGAGGCCACTCGCTACTAAATAGACGAGTACAACAGCTGGTATACCTGTCCAGACATACTCTAAAGTATTATTGTGAGTGATGAAAGCTTGGTGTACTCCTTTCTTCTTTCTGTATTTAAATGCAAACCAGAACAATAAGACGTGAGTCAACACAAAGACAATACCTGTCCAAAAGGCTGTCACATTGAACAGACTGTCCAATAAGCCCCCGTGCTCTGAAGCGGAGGTGTGAGGCCCATACCAGAGGACGATATCTTTATAAATGATGCCTGTCCAGATACAGTATATCATGAAGCCGATTAAGAAAAGCAGGCAGTATAATGCTGTCCTGTCATTTTTCTTCAGCTCCACTTCTTCTTCGCCTCTGATTTTTGAAGCTAACTCTGTCAGCTTGCCTATCTGAAATAGGATGACAGCAGCTACAATTAAAATTAATATGATTACAATAGTAGTCATCTATGAATGTAATTTTTTAAACGTGATGATGTATACTCTCAGCTAAATACGGATCATTCTCAGGCACCAGAGGCGCTTGAGATAACTTCACATATACGAAGTATAAAAAGCCTGATAAAAAGCCTATGAATACTCCGATCTCTAATAAACCTGGCAGCGTAAATCCTGAAACGAAATGAGCTGCATGTTCTACTGCTTCTCCAGCGTGTGCTCCTGCTCCATGATCTCCACCATGTCCATGTCCTGCTAATTCATGCGCTGTGTGCAATGCGCCTGGCTTGATCATGAGGAAATAATCCCACCAGTGACCAAATAAGACGATAGCTGCGACAAAACCTACTGAACCAAACTTCCTTTTAGTATCGTTCCTCATTAGAACAAAGAAAGGCATCACAAAGTTGATCAATAAGTTACCATAAAATAATACTGGATAATTATCCATTCTGTGTCTAAAATAGACTGTCTCCTCCCCTACATTGGCATACCAGATCAACATGAACTGAGAAAACCATAAGTAGGTCCAAAATATACTAAAGGCAAATAAAAACTTACCTAAATCGTGTACATGCTCGTTAGTGATCTGCTCGTAATACCCTCTTGACTTCATGTAGATGATAATCAAGATCGTCAGAGCGATCATCGATACAAACCAACTGGCTCCACTATACCATGCGAACATCGTACTGTACCAGTGTGCATCTAAAGACATGATCCACTGCCAAATAATAAAGGCGCTGCTAAACCCTGCAAATGGTAAAAATCCAGCTGCCCATACTCTTGCCTTATGGTGATGCTCGTAGGAGTCGTCACCATTTCTATCTTCAGCGAGTGATAATGATCGCAGCTTCATAGCACATATATACCAACCAGCCATGACAATTAATCCACCGATGAAATAAACGTTCTTGTTTAAGAATTTTGATTTATGATTGATGATTTTGTCATTTAGGATCGAATCGGCATCATTCCAATGGTAGAGGTGATGAAAACCAAAATAATTACCTAAACCAATGATCACCATGATTACGAATCCGATGATCATAAACATAGATAAGGCTTCCCAAATCCTCTTGAATAAAGTGTACCATCCTGCCCAAGCAGTGATGCAAACACATATAAAGAAAAGGGCCATGAAGGATATTCCCGTAAAGAATACTGTATTGTGTAATAAGTTCGTCCAGAATCTGGTGTGAAACTCATCCGCCCCGACAAACCAAGATAAAGCTAAGCATACGATGCCCAGAACCATACCTCCGAGGAAGAGTGTTCTTTGACTTGTAGGCATTACATATTCGTTCATTCTACTCTGTATTTATTAATTTAATGACCGCTGTCGTGTGATTCTCCTTGTTTATGATCTTCGTGACCATGATCATCATCATGACCCTCATGGTATTCGTCACTATGGTCTTGATCATGGTGGTCTCCGTCGTGATGGTCTCCTTCGTGATGGTCTACGCTTTGATGTGCATCATGCATATCATCATGAGATACAAGGGCGATCTCCCCTGCTGGCTCATCATAAGAATTTAGGGTGTTTTCAAATTGATTATACACCTTGCCATCTTCCTTCGCGTGCAGTGATCTGATGTAATGTATAACATGCCACCTTTCTTCAAAGTTGATTTTGCCTTTGTATGCTCCCATCAAATTCTTACCGTGCATGATGGCATGATAATATCTTCCATTACTGGCGGCCTTGAATTCATCTGAATTTAATATGGCCGGCTGGACTGGATATTTACCGCCATCGTCTCTGACTAAGTACCCAGCTCCATCAGCTTTTTCGCCATGACATATACCACAGAATGTATTATAGAGCTCTTTTCCCTGCTTGAGACCAGCATCTGTGATTTTCACAGGGCTTTTGATCAATTCATTCGTAGCTCTGGTCCGCTCCTCCTCTGTATTACCGTAGTAATAAGGGACAACCTTCTGATCTGCATCAGGATTAGAGCCTCCTCTAGCAATGGTGCCAGCAACAGGTAGACGAGGTTGTGCGTATTTGTAATACTCATCTTGACTACCCCAGGTATTATTGTAGTAATAATTGTAGTAGTTAGACTCGTATGCTATGGAGTGAGCCATGTCCGGCATATACTCAGATCCTGTGGAGTTCCCAGTGGGCTGCTGGCATGACTGAAGCGTCAGAAACATGACCAGTAAGAATCCAAAAAATAGCTTATTGAATGTGTTCATTATAGTACTTTAACATTTACGTCAGAAGCCCCGGTCTGGCTAAAAAATGATTTGGCCGAATCAACAGTCACATCATGCGTATTAAATGCGATAGCAAACTTGTCATCTGTCAGTCTATCGTGCAGTGTCTCATTAGTCACCCCAGGACCTAATCCACATACGATGTAGAATGTCACGACCATACCAATGGATGCGAATAATACCATCGTCTCGAATGTAATCGGAATAAACGCTGGTACTGACCAGTACGGCTTACCTCCGAAAATGATAGGCCAGTCTTTCGTGAATATCCAGGTCATCCCCAAGAATGCAGTCAGCGCTCCTATCATGCCATATATAAAACCAGCAATGTGCAATCTGGACTCCTCTAATCCTAAGATCGGATCCAGTCCGTGTACTGGAAATGGTGAAAAGACATCATGAATTTCCATATGTCCAGACTTAGCGGCTTTCACTGCTTTGAGCAGGTCTTGCTCATCAGAGTACAGTCCGTATACGACTTCTTTCGTTTTACCCATCGACTTTATTTTTAGGCTATTCTGCCACCGTCTAATTTATCCTTCAATTGATCGAGCTCTGCCCACAGTCCTTCTGCGGCAAGCTTAGCTTGTATTGGCCAGGACTCTGGGTTATTACCCATGAAGTTACCTTCTGCCTTGTCTAATATTCTTTGGATATCCTCCACTTTAGACTGCTGTAATGATGCGAATGTATAGATGCCTGCATCCTTAAGCGTCTGAGATATCTTTGGACCAATGCCCTCTATCTTCGTCAAGTCATCTTCTATAATTCCCGTCTTGGTCGCAGCAGCATGTGTCGCAGTGCTGGTCGCTCCTGCCTGATTGGCTTCCTGGTAGCTATGATCGTCATCATGTGCTGGAACGCTGTGTCCATGATCATCATCATGATCGTCGTGGTGATGGCTGTGGATCGCATTAGGGCCCACGTATTGATCACCAGCTGTTTTGAGAATTGACTTAACCTCTGCTATAGCTACTACAGGAGCTACTCTCACAAATAATAAATATAAGGTGAAGAATAATCCGAAAGTACCTACGTAGATACCTATCTCTACCCAAGTCGGAACGTAGAAGCTCCAGCTGGATGGTAAATAGTCTCTCGCTAATGTCGTGGCAATAATCACAAAACGTTCAAACCACATTCCAATGTTGATCAGAATCGACATAAAGAAGGTGAACTTAATATTACGTCTGAGTTTCTTGGAAAAGAAGAAGAGCGGTGATACAACATTACAGAACATCATACCAAAATAGGACCAGTAATATGGGCCAAGAGCTCTATTGAAGAAAGCGAACTGCTCATATATGTATCCTGAATACCAAGAAATGAATAACTCCGTCAAATATGCCACTCCGACTATCATACCAGTAGCCACTATGACCTTATTCATAGACTCGATGTGCTCTATCGTAATGTACTCTTGAAGATTTAAGATTTTTCTAGTGATGATCATCAAGGTCTGCACCATGGCAAATCCTGAAAAGATCGCTCCCGCCACGAAGTAAGGTGGAAAGATCGTCGTGTGCCATCCTGGAATCACAGAAGTCGCGAAATCAAAACTTACGATCGTGTGTACTGAAAGGACCAATGGTGTTGCAATACCTGCTAAAACCAATGATAATGCCTCCCATCTCTGCCAATGCTTCGCTGATCCTGTCCAACCAAAAGATAAAAAGTTATACACTTTTCTTCTGATACCTTTCGCTCTGTCTCTAACTGTCGCAAAATCTGGCACTAAGCCTGTGTACCAGAATAATAGTGATACCGTGAAGTAAGTACTAATCGCGAATACATCCCAAAGAAGCGGTGAATTAAAGTTGGGCCATAGGGGCCCTCTCGTATTAGGATACGGAAAGATGAACATAGCCATCCAGATCCGCCCCATGTGTATCAGTGGAAATAATCCAGCACACATCACTGCAAAAATGGTCATCGCTTCGGCGGCACGGTTTACCCCTGTTCTCCATTTTTGTCTAAAGAGTAAAAGGATCGCTGAGATCAAGGTACCCGCGTGTCCGATACCAATCCACCAAACAAAATTGGTGATATCCCAACCCCATCCAATGGTTCGATTCAGGTTCCAGGTACCGATACCATGCCAGATCGTCCATAGAATACAGAATATACCAAAACCAAGTACAGTCACCGAAAGCAAGAAGGCAATGAACCAAGACTTATCTGGGGCTCTCTCCGTCGGACTGACTAGATCATTCGTGATATCATGATAGCTTTTATGCCCTTCAATAAGAGGTGGCCTAATGGGACTAACAGGTGCACTCATTTATTATAATTTATGATTAGCGAAACTACGCTTCGAAATTCTCGTCTTTATTAATCACTTTCATTGAATACTGGACCGATGGTCGCACATTCACTTCTTCTAACACTTCATAGGTCAAAGGAGAGATCATCTTCTTATATACCTCTGATCGCTTATTATTTGTATCTCCAAAGGTGATGGCTCCAGTCGGACATGCAGTCTGACACGCAGTCTTTACATCAGAATCCGTCAGCCTTCTGCCTTCTACCTTAGCAGTGAGCTTACCCTCTTGGATTCGCTGTACGCAGAAACTACACTTCTCCATGACACCTCTTGTTCTGACTGTCACGTCAGGATTCAAGACCATTCTCGTAAGGTTATCGGCACCATATGGTACATCCTCCCCGTTTACTTTTACCTGATTCGCTGGAAATATATCCGCAGTGGTGTAATCATTCCAATTGAATCGTCTGACTTTATAAGGACAGTTATTCGCACAGTATCTCGTGCCAATGCATCTATTATAAATCATTTGATTCAGACCTTCACTACTGTGGTTTGTCGCATTTACGGGACACACATTCTCGCATGGAGCATTATCACAGTGCTGGCACATCATCGGTTGATACACCGTATTAGGATTCTCTACGTCACCGTAGTAGTATCTATCTATTCTTAGCCAAGCCATTTCTTGATGACGGCTTACTTTATCTTTGCCTACGACTGGCACATTGTTCTCCGCCATACAGGCTATCGTACATGCACTACAGCCAATGCATGAGCTAAGATCTACGTGAAGTCCCCAATGGTGACCCTCCGCATACTTCTCTTCTACATACTTATCATACGGATATAGTGTCTGTTGATTCAGCCCATCATGATGCTCTCTCTCGTGTACTAAGTCATCGACTGACTCAGTCAAATGATTTAGGTTACTTTTTCTGATGATTGATCGTTCGACCAATGCACCTTGGAATCCTGAAAAGATATTACCGTATCCAGGAGCCAGTGTCGCTTCATCAGCATTAATTGTTTCTCCAGCTTTATTTTGATCCGTGACCCCCATAGTGTGGTGGTACTGCACACAGGAGAAGCTGTCTTCTTTGCGCCCCGTCTTACCCAGAGATACATTACTGGAGAAGTATTGGGGTGAGCCTCCTGACTTAGTCAAGCAGTCATTCACATTGGCTCCGATACCTTTAGTCGCAAATCCTCCTACTGACCTACCATAACCTAAAGCGAGAGCTACAGTACCTGGCATCTGACCAAACTGCTGTATCACAGGTACTTGTATTGTCTTATCTCCTAATGTCAACTTCACAAGTGATCCGTCTTCTAATCCTTCGAATCCTATAAACTGATTCACACCATTAAAGCTTACTGGCACAGCCAAGTAGTTACCCCAGGTGGTCCGATTCACGGGATCAGACATTTCTTGTAGCCATGGATTGTTCGCATGGACACCGTTACCAATACTGAGTGGCTCATAGAAACTAATCTCTAAGTCACTGCTGCTTGGCTTGATTAGCGCTTTCGTTGCTGCAGAAAGATTCATATTGAATGATCCTGCTCCTTCGCCAGTGCCTCCTGAAGCATAGACTCCATCGTGTAAGATGCCATCCCAGAATGAATCCGCTGAGGCAAATCCTGCACCTGAAGCAACATTAGTTGTCCAGTTAGCTTTCAGATAATCATAGTACGGCTGATCAGACTTAGTCATATCCGCACCTGACCACATCATGAAGTTTTCTTCTGCTTGTCTGGTATCAAACAAGGGATGAATTGTCGGTTGAACCAGACTGAAGTGCCCTTTCTTTGGCTCAGCATCTCCCCAGCTCTCGAGTCCATGATGGATCGGGGCTAGTATGCTACATAAAGAGGATGTCTCATTATGACGGTAGCTAAGGCCTATTTTAGTCCCTACTTTAGCCATGCCCGCTGCGAATGCTGCCCCATCATGGTAATCATACACCGGATTTGCATCATTCACAATTAAAACGTCGACTCTGCCAGCTGACATCTCTTGTACCAGTGTAGCCATATCGCTATCACTACCCTGCCTCTGCATGGATGCATGATCAAAGGATATCGTAGCACCGTAGTTTCCTAAGTGATGATTTATCGCATTGACTAATAATTGCTCGCCTATGTTGTTGTTCCCACTGATGACTATGGAATGGCCTCTATTTGATGAAAGTTGTCTTGCGGTTTTTCTTAGTGCTTTCTTTGCTTTCTCAGTCAGTCCAGATACACCCACTTTTCCACCCGTCACTTCGTTGTATAAGAAGGCGACAGCTGAGCTTTGCTCTGATGGCTTGACCAGTATTCTATGATCTGCATTAGAGCCAGTCATTGACATATGGCTCTCTACCTGCACGTGCCTTGACATGGTAGCGCCTTTAGCAGAGTTAATTTTTCTCTTGGAGACGTAACCTGCAGCATACTCTTGTGGAGAAATCCAAGTACCCAAGAAGTCAGCATTGAAGCTAACTACATAGTCGGCTTTGTCAAACTGGTAATTGGGCACCACTCGCTTTCCAAATGATTCTTGATTCGCATCCAGCAAAGCAGAGGCAGATACTGGATCATATTGGACGAGCTTGGCGTTTGGATATTTCGCCGTAAATTCTGAGATCAGCTTCTTGAATGAAGGGCTCAGGATGGTGTTACTGACGATTCTAATGGTGGCATTGGAGCGTAGTGCCGTACCCATAGCCTTGTCCACATCAGCCCAATTAGAATTAGTAAAACCTTCGCCTTCAGCCACTTGTGGCCCTTTTAGCCGATTCACATCGTATAAATCAAGCACGCTGGCCTGGACTCTGGCTGTTGTCCCCCCCTTACTTACTTGGCATAGCGAGTTACCTTCTATTTTGATTGGTCGACCTTCTCTGGTTTTAACCAATATGGAGCTAAACTCTCCTCCCTTGACATAACTGGAAGCATAGTATGTAGCCACACCAGGTACAATCTCCTCTGGCTTCACCACATATGGTATAGCGCGCTTGACTGGTATCTCACAACTGGCAGCTACAGTAGCAGCACCCAGTCCAAAACCAAGATATTTTAGAAAGTCTCTTCTTGAACCATCAGCTTCAGTAGCCAGTTGCTCATCTCCCATAGTGGTGAGTAGAGAGGTCTGGTCTTCTTGCTGGGCCGCCTTGATAAACTCAGGATCATGGTTAAGGTCTTTCTGCCCAATCCATATTCCATTTTGATTATTCTCCATTTATATTACTTTATAAGTAGTGGTCTCTTGCTTAATCTGATTTATTAGTAGTGGCATTTCTGACATTCCAATCCACCTATATCCTCAACTGTCACTGATTCTCTGTCTCCTTTGGCTAATTCATCGTGGTATTTTTGGTAGCTTTTGTAATATTCATTGTCCTCAAACTTCACTTCTGTCTGTCTGTGACAGTTGATACACCAGCCCATAGAGAGTGGCGAGTGCTGTGCTACAACTTCCATTTCCTCTACCTTTCCGTGGCATGTCTGACATTCGAGGCCACCTACGGTGACGTGCTGTGCATGATTGAAGTAGACGTGATCAGGAAGATTGTGCACTCGGATCCATTCTATTGGGCCCTGTACTTCTGTTTTTTGCTCATTCGTCATAGAGGCTACGACTGCATCCCACTCTGCATCAATCTGTTCCAATAAATCATCTGTCACTTTTTCGAATTTCTCGTCATTTTCGATAGCATTCTCGAGCATCCAGCCTGTATAGATTTCTTTCTTTTCTTCTAATGACATGTTCTCATAGTCCTCAATATATTCTCCACTGCCTTTCGGTAAGTAACCCGTAGAGGCGTATATTTTTGTTAATTCAGCGTTACCATGCTCAGACCCATATTTTATGGCGGCGTGGCAGTTTATGCAGGTATTGGTCGCAGGAATAACCGCATGCTTTGATCTTCTGGCTCCATCGTGGCAATACTGACACTCGATTTTATTTACTCCAGCATGAGTAGCATGGGAGAATTTAATCGGTTGCTCTGGGGCATAGCCTTGCTGCCTGCCTAATGAAATAGAATTAGAGGCTGCAGTGTATGCACCTAATACTACGAGACCAAATAAAATGAAGGACACCACCCCTTTGCTCGTGAGAGTCTCGAATAGTGTTTTCTTACGATAGGCTGTCCCCTCTTTTTCAGCGTTGAGCACATTCAGGTTGCCGATAATTCGCGATAGTAGCAATGAGAATAATACCAGACCTCCGAAAAGAGCCCAGTAAATCCAGTTAGGTATACCTTTGTCTTGGACTTCTGTAGCTACAGCGCCTACTGCAGCAGCGGCAGATGCGCCATATGTACCTGCATACATCCCGTCAATGTAGAGTAACAACGAAGCAATATCATCGTCAGTCAATCCGGGAAATGCATTCATAACGGACTTATATTCATTCCAGACGGCAGTAGCTCTGGGGTGTCCTGTAGCAATCAGTGCTTGGGAGTTCCTGATCCAAGCATAAAGGTCTGATTGTGGATAGTCAGACCATCGCTCTTCTACCCCGCCAAGTGCAGGACCTGTAGAGGCGGTCTTCATGTTTTTGGAGTGACATGTGGCACAATTAGTCTTAAAAAGCGTCTTACCTAAATCAGCCGAAGGCTGTGAAAAAGCTAAGGAACAAACAAAAAGAAGAATGACAGAAGCCAATCCTTTGTAAGTCAATGATTTATACATCATTATTATGTGACTTTTATTTATTATCAAGGAACCCGTGTTTCAAACTGACCACAAAAATATTACTCAAACACATTATATTTCAATATTCAAATGCGTTATTTACTATTTAGATCACATCTAAATAAAATCGATAAATGTGTTGAAAATCAAACAGATACAGCAGCTCTAATGTGAGGATCAGGCACGTAATCACGCAGTGTGAAATCCTCAAATTTAAACTCAAATATGTCTTTGATTTCCTGATTCATTTCTATTGTTGGAAGAGCTTTAGGCCGACGCTGCAGCTGCTGCTTGGCTTGCTCTATATGGTTATTATACAGATGGACGTCACCAAAGCTATGGATAAATTCTCCTGGTAGCAAGTCACATGCCTGAGCCATCATCATAGTCAGCAGTGCATATGATCCTATATTGAATGGCACACCTAAGAATACATCTGCTGATCTCTGGTATAATTGACATGAGAGCTTACCATCGACTACGTAAAACTGGAATAAGCAATGACAAGGTGTTAGCGCCATTTCATCTAAGTCACCCACATTCCATGCATTGACGATGATTCTTCGACTATCAGGGTCATGCTTTATCAGATGAATGGCATTCTTGATTTGGTCCACTGTCGTGCCATCTGATTTTTCCCATGATCTCCACTGCTTACCATAGACTGGTCCGAGATCGCCATGCTCATCCGCCCACTCATTCCAAATTCGCACTCCGTTATCCTGAAGGTACTTCACATTCGTGTCTCCTTTTAGAAACCAAAGAAGCTCATGTACGATAGACTTAAGGTGTAATTTTTTAGTGGTGAGCATGGGGAATCCATCCTGAAGATTCATCCTCATCTGATATCCGAAACAGCTGAGCGTACCCGTGCCTGTGCGATCAGACTTAGCGCTACCATTATCCAGAATATGCTGTAGTAAATTAAGGTAAATCTTCATATCTCCAATTGGTGCTCAAAGATTATAAATTTTTATCATATGATCGAAAGAAGATTCAAGATATTGTCATTTATCAATTTGCTTCTTACTGTAGCTGAGATTCAAGAAGATAATCTTTACTAAAAATGGCGTATCATCTATAGGTCAATCCTATTATTCAGGCAAGTCATACCAATCTATTTCTGTCAGACCCTTCCTTCTGCCCGAAGAGCCAGGTGGGTAGTGCTCAGCTAAGTAAGCTATGATGATCTGCTCTGACTCTCCGAGCTTGGGCAAATTTTGTGTCTCATACATCCAGTGTATCATTGTCTTCCAACCTTCTTTGGTTGCTCTATTTTGTGTAATCAGCTTTGCAGAGTGACAGGATACGCAGTGACGCAGCACTTCTGTAAGCCCTATTCCTGCCTTTAGACCTGTAGGCTCATGAAGGCCATCCACTACCTTGGACAGTACCTGCTGATTCTTGATACCATAGTCTTCTTTTCCAATGGTCGTGTGAGACTCTTCCTGGCATCCAGCTAATATGTAGACTATTATAATCAGAGCAGATATGATGCGTCGCTTGTCTCTCATGACACATATTTTACGGCGATGCGATGGCATGCGTTATTTAAATATCCTTTTGGATTCCAACCTGGGATAAGCATTGGTTGCGACTTGCCGTTTTCATCCGTAGCTTTCGCCCATATCTCGTAGTAGCCCTTGGATGGCAGCTCGACCTCCGCTTCCCATCTCTGCCAGGCTAATCGATTGGCTGCTGGACTCAGCTTACACGGTATCCAGCTTTGACCAAAATCGATGGAGTACATTAACTCTTTCACTGAAAAGTCTCCAGCCCATGCTTTACCGCTAATCGAGAGTCTCGGCTGAGTCACGACAGCCCCTGTCATCGGTGAAGTGATCAGTGATTTGACGGGCATAGACTCTATGATGCACATGTCTTCGTCTTCCACTTTACTACCTGGCGCTACTGGATCACAGGGGACTCTATAAGATTGACCTCCCATCTTAGGCCCATCATGCACCTGATCTCTGATGACGATTTTGTGCAGCCACTTCCCAGAACATGACGCTGGCCATCCACCAAAAACCAGTCTAAGGGGATAGCCATGCTGTAGCGGTAAGTCTTCTCCATTCATTGCCCATGCGATCAGCGACTCCTCTTCTAAGGCCTTCTTGATCGGTACACCACGAGATATGACGACTTTATCCTTGTCACCACTTAGGTGAAGATCTTTTCCATAGTACCCGATGTAGCGAGCGCTTGGCTTGATCCCAGCGCGTTCGAGCACGTCTCGGAGACTCACGCCAGTCCACTCTGGGCAGGCCACTGCGCCAATGCTCCACTGGTTGCCTTTAGCTGGCGGATCAAACTCGCTTCTACCATTACCTCCGCATTCTAATGTCAGCTGTAATGTCTGTGTTTTAAAATTGGACTTAAGTTCTTGCAGGCTGAGTTCGATCCGTTGTTCTGCAGACTCTCCCTCTATGACTAATGTCCACTTATCAAGATCAATATCAGATGGTGGCAATCCATTGTTTCTAACGAACATTCTTTCTGCAGAAGTCACCGACTCATTTAATAGATGGGCAGGAGCTTCCGCATTAAGAGGGCGATCATTGAGCATCACCATATCGGGATGTTTCCCCTTCATACCTGAGAATAGTGCAGGATCATCTTCTATCAATAAATTGATACCAACCGGTATGCTGTGTGCATAGATGACTGGTAAGCCTCCCAAACTTAGTTTAAGAAAGCTACGTCGATCTTGATGTTTCATGTATATAAATTTCAGGGCGAAATGCCAATCTGTAAATAACTTAGTTTAATCATCTATTTGAGTGTCTTAATTATCTATATCAAAGACGTCTCATCCATCATTATCCTATCCAAATGTAATCAATTCTCTTCTGTTACTCTACCATCTAAGGCCAAGGCAGATTTCTCGGTGATGCGCACTGATTGGAAGTCAGGGTGTTGTGGATTGATCAATATATTCTTCTCTTGCATCAGTACGGCCGACGGGACTGACAGCAGCAGACTCGACCTATCCTTCAGCCAGTCGGAGCCGATATCAATGGTGGATGGATCATAGAATCCATCTCGCCAATTGGTTTTTAAATCTTTGATACTTATGCTGTAATGACTGACTTGATCAGGGATCTCGATCTCAATGTAGCCGTATGTCTCATCTACCAAATTTCTGATTTGATTAGCCAATAACTCTAAGACTGCTAATGATAAGTGTTCAGATGTATAGACTACAGGGATACCTTCCTTATTCCAGCGACCTCCCCAGAGCTTAGCACCCATACCACTAAGATCATCGAGATACTTCCACTTACCAATCCTGTATACCTTCACATCAATTTTATTATAGCTGCGAATAAGTTAAGTCCAAGCATACAAGAATCAATATACACCATGCTCTATTCTGCCTAAGATTTTCAGCAAGATAGAAGTGCCCAAACTAGTATCAAGAAAATGTATAGGCTGGGCATGATTCAAAGAGCTAAGATTACTGTGTAACCATTGCTGCAAGGCTGACTCGCTACCTAATACCTCCACCCCTCGTCTGACCACCTCAGCGATACTGAGCACCTGCTCTGATACGTGTACACTCAGCGTATCTGTAGCCCCCTTGCGCTGTAAAGTCCTATGGGAGATGTGCAGTAACCCACTAAGCCTCTCCATACTAATGCCTAGCATAGCAGCGACACTATCCAGTGACTTTTTAGGAAGACCAAGCCGCGTAAGGTGTATAAGGTCCATATCATTATCCATGTCACTTTTTATGGTGGTACTACCGCCTAAAATCGCCCGCAAGTGATTGTATCTGGTAGGTCTGTCACCATAGCTGACGGCAGCTTCTTGAACAATGGTAGGAGGATTATTCTTATTACTATATTTGGCCATATCGCGTCATTTGTCACAAATATATTACTTTTTGTCGTTATTGACAATGCCTTCCCCCATTCTTTTACTTTTTTTATACATCCAGAAGTTGCTGGTTTTTTCTCTTAAATTTGCTCTTAGATATGGGATTTTCTTTAGCAGCTTCATGGAATTATAAGTGCCCTAAGTGCCGCCAAGGTGATGTATTCATCAAGCCTATGGATCTTAAGAATCCTCTTAATATGCCAGAGCGATGCGCCTATTGCGGCCAACGGACTGAACCTGAAATTGGCTTTTACTACGGAGCCATGATGGTGTCTTACGGCATTTCAGCGTGGCTCTATCTTGGTTTGGTATTAGTATTAGTCTTTTACTTTAAGTGGAGCGTTAATCAGGCTATGGTGCTCTTAGTCTTTTTGGCGGTCATCACATATCTGCCCCTGCTAAGGTACTCCCGATCACTGTGGCTCCATTTCAATGTCAGACATGATCCAGCCGAAGAGAATAAACAAAAACAACTAAAAGCCAATTCTCCAAAAATTGGTAATGACTGGAAGCCAAATCGGAAACAAAAGAAGTAAGCTCGAGAATCTTAGCAATTATAGAGCCATTGAAAAATTAATTACACTTTGACCCCTTTTCTCTTTTTAGTTGATTTAGTCAATGACGTTTGGTTCAAAGTTTCCATCCACTGATTGATCTGTTTAAAGGGAATGTGCTCGCTCACATCTTCACTATAGAATGAGACATCAATTACCCCCTTTTCATTGATGAGAAAATCTGCAGGCATCCGATTCATTGAGCCATCTGGATCTACTCGAGAATAGCCTTTGGCTACCGATCTCAGAAAAGGCTTAGGCTTAAGCATGGCCTTAAAAAGCCCTGTCCAAGAATTTTCTAATCCAAAAGCTTCATACCAGACATATTCTGGATCCGAGATAATCTCAAAAGGTGCTTGATGTTCTGAAGTGTATTTTTCCATTTTTTCTATAGGCGACTGGAATACAGCAAGCGCATTTATCCCAGCAGGCTCATAGATTGACTTGAAGCGTTTAATAAAATCATGCATTCTAAGATTACACAGTTGGCAGCCCGCATATCGATAAAAGGAAAGAATTAGTGGACTTCCAGTATAGTCTGAAAGTTTTACTTCTCTACCAGATAAACTGAGGCCTGTTAGCTTGGGTACATGATCACCAGTGGACATTCTGTGCATATATGACTTACTTTGAGGTTAGAAAGAGAAATAACGTGATAGCATCTCAAAGGTTGTCAATGATAGATATATCTTCAACTCGTACGTGCTCACTAAAGCGCATTCATCTCATGATGACTAGGCTATTTAGGTGTATACCAGATTGGAGAAGAGTAGGCTCTTTCCTGCACAGTCAACGGTATATCGGCTGGAAGCTTTATATCGTGTTTCACTTGATCATGTGTCGTCCATCGCGGTGTCGGTATCTCTAATAATCGGACATAGTAGAATGATCTGATGTCAGGATCAAAGTCTGGATCTGTCCATACCGTTATCAGTTCCTCTGTGCCGATATCATTCGTCCAGCTAGCTGTATTTACATCTACCGTATTCCCTACCGATGGTAGTTTACCGTCCGAATTGATCAGCCGATCTCCCGACCATACGACATCATACACTCGCTCATGCGTTTTCCCATTTGATATCCACCCTTTGATGACCTGAGCTCGATCAAGATTAGCTCCCATGGGATCCTTTGTCGCCGCAATGATAAACGAGGGTGAAGAATTATCGGGAGCCTCACTGAGATCACCTCCCATTGGTACGCCTCGATCATAAGCAGCAGCTACATAGTCTGGCGCATCTATATCTGCCTCACTAAAAGCCCAGCCGCCAAAAAATCTCAGCTGCATACGAGATCCTGTCGTCCCATACACTTCTTTGCGATAGATGGCATCCCAGATATCTTGTCTCGTATTACTTTCGGCCCAGACACCCGCATATCCAGATGATAGATATTGCCAGTCAGTCCTCACCAACTTACCACTGGAAAATATCCGACCAATTCTAAACATCCGATTGGGATTGTTTTCTTGATGAGTAAATTTGCCAAACCACTCATTCTCATCAGCTGCAGACATACCTGTATGAGAATCTGTAGAACCGATCATACCGAATTTGAAAGGATTGACGCCCAGTTTTTCTTCCAGGAGTAGCCCATTCTTGAGAGCGCCTCTGGAATATTCGAACTCGATCATATCATCCGTCTTCTTCTCCATCATGGTCATATTCCCATAATCCCAGCCATTGATGCCAAAGGCAGCAAATTCATCATTGGGCGAAATGACAGGGTGTGTCTCGCCATCCCCTTTATATTGTGTGGTTTCTACCACAGGCTCATACTTGGCTCTTGTCTCAGCATATTTTCTGGTTAGCGGATTCTCTCTTAAATCACTCAGACTAAACATTCTACCATTCGATAAATTACCATTATGAGGGATCGCTAATACCCTTCCACCTGTGATCTTCTCGTACAGTCCCATATAGTCCCACAAGGTTTCAGGATCATTACTGACCGTCGCTGGTAGTGGTAGCATCTGGCTGGCCTTATCGCCTCCATCACGGTAGATGACGACTCGATGCAGGTTATTGCCATCTGGCATAGAAGACCACTCATAGCCTAACAATGTGGTAAAGGTCCCTGGCTCATAATGACGCTCGGCATCACGAATGTTCTCTATCCAAGTGTCATAATAAATCGGTAGTGTCGTCTTTCGGTTGATCAATTCTCGATCTATCGTCCCCTTAGCCATCGAGACTGGCATCTCGGCGCCAGCGAGCATACTGGAGTCAATACCTGATTCGAATAAGCGTTTCCATCTTCGCATCATTTTGTCCTTCATCAAGACCTCATTCCCATCAAGTATAGCTTGAGCCAATCCAAAACCTTCTGCGTGATCTGAGACCACCAAAAAATCAAGCGGCCGATTTAATGTAGCTGTGATTCCTGAAGTCGCCTGAATAGTCTGCCCTTTGGCAAAACGGTAAGCGGCATCTGGACCAATCCTGACACCATTGGCAAAAGCATCAGGAGAATTATTAGTATGGAGGTGAGTGTCGCCCCAGTACAAGTTTTTATTGGTATTCTTACTGACATGAGAATCATCTTTTTGTAGCTTTTTAAATTCACTTATATACTCTCTCTTGATGTAGTCTGGCATCAGAAATCGATAAGCTAAACTAGCGACTAACACAATGATCAACACGAAGATGATGATCCTTTTAATCCATTTCATATGTTTAAATTTTGGAACTGAATGCCCGTCAGCAAATAACTAAGTTTAATGAACATCTTCAATGTCTTGAATTTCTGCATCATAAGTGTTTAGCTGCCGTAAGATGAATAGAATTAGCATAGAATCACTTTACCATTGTTTATAAACCACCTCAATTTGATTCACCCACAAAGCTGACTGACAGTTCATGATTACCTATCTTTAAAGCTCTAAGAATTAATTACTATGATAAGTCAGGTTTGCATAATTCAAGATGCTCCAGTATTCTTTGACAAAGAAAAGTCAATGGTCAAGCTTGAAGCATTGGTGGCTCAGCATGCATCGTCAGAGTGCAAGCTCATTGTCTTTCCAGAATCATTCATCCCAGGATACCCCAGAGGCTTCAGCTTCGGCGCCACCATTGGCAGCCGCAGCTCCGAAGGCAGAGACCTGTATGCCACATACTATCATAGCAGCCTAAATCTGCAAGGCGAAGATCGCCAGCGGTTAGAACGCATCTCCCGTGAGCATCAAGTATACCTGATCATAGGGGCTACAGAGCAAGCACCACTTACGGGAAGCCTCTACTGCTCCATGATCTACATCTCTCCCACACATGGATTGCTGGGTGTGCACCGCAAAATCAAGCCGACAGGAACAGAAAGACTCATCTGGGCAGAGGCTGATGGTACATCACTAGTCAGCTACGATACGACCATCGGCAGAATGGGCGGACTCATCTGCTGGGAGAACTACATGCCACTCGCACGCATGTCAATGTATCAGCAAGGGGTAGAGATCTATGTCGCACCGACAGCAGATGCCAGAGATGAATGGATAGCCACTCTGCAGCACATCGCATTAGAAGGTCGCTGCTTTGTCCTCGGCTGCAATCAGTACATGACTAAATCGATGTACCCTAAAAAATACCAGCCATTACTACGGGAAGAACCAGAAGAGATGTGTCGCGGCGGGTCAGTCATCATATCACCATTGGGCCAAATCATGGCGGGCCCTTTATATCACCAAGCAGGTGTGGTGCGTGCCCACATTGACTTAGACGACATCATCAAGAGCAAACTGGACTTTGATGTCAATGGGCACTATGGCAGGCCCGATATATTTCAACTTGAGGTGAAAGGACAGCCAGCTATAAGCAAAGAGGACGAGTCAGACTAATTCCACCACACAGCATAACCTCTTTTTTTAAGGCTATTCGCGAGGTCTCGCTCTAATCGGATGGCGTCTGCTTTTGTCAGAGGATTATATTGGTTATACATACTAGGCCTGAGGTAGATCCCGTACTTCTCCACATAACTAGAGGATATTTTATGGCCTTTTTTTGATCTGGCCCCCGCTTTATGCTTGGCATATCTTTCCTTTGGTGTATGGCTGGTCATGCCCACGTAGAGGCAGCACATGATTCCTCTGTATTGCGGGTTAGCTTGTCGAAACTTAGCTCGTTCAGTCCACACCTTTTTATCAAGCTCTACGACATATATGCTGTGATTCTTTTTTGCCATGGCTAAGGATTGATATACAGCATAAGCGAAACAAAAATAAAGCCAAGGCAAAGATCAGCAGCACTGACTTCGCTATCTTTAAGTGTAAATAGTACGAAAGACACCAAATCATCAAGCTAAATGCGCAGCAGAAATCTATTCAAACTAATAATCGGGTGGCTTCTTCTGAGCAGTCTTCCAGGATGTAAAGTCTTAAATAAATTCCGGCATATTGATCAGCCTATCAGAATGCATGCTCACAATGATTACCTGCATGAGCGCCCTCTCCTCGAAGCACTTACATATGGATATGAATCAATCGAAATTGACATCATCAGGAAGGACAGCAGCCTCATCGTGAGTCATGATGGACACGACTTAGAGACTAAACCCAACATCGTAGATCTCTACATCAAACCCTTGAAAGACTACTGCCAGGACCATAAGCTCCGCGTGTGGCTCCTGATTGACCTAAAAAAATATGATGATTGGACTCTGCAATTATTGCATAAAGTTGCTGAATCTAACCATCAATTTTTCTCGACCAGAGCTGAGACTGATCAGCAAAAACCGCTTAAAATCATCCTTAGTGGTGCTATGCCCAGAAGAGAGATTGCAGATAATTCTGAGTACGAATATTTTTTCATCGATGGCAGGCCAGCTCACTTAGATCAGGGTTTTGATTCGCAGGTCATGCCTTTAATCAGCACTAACCTATCCAAGCACCTAAATCTAAATCCACAAGAGAAACCTGACTCTACTCGATATGCTGAGGTCGTAAAGATGATCTCTCAGACTCACAGTCAGGGTAAACAATTCAGATTCTGGAATACATCAGACAATGCTCAGATATGGGCTCAGCTGAAAAAATTAAAGGTAGATTTGATTGGTTCTGATGACCTGAAAGCGCTGAGTGAATTCATAAATTAAGAGACTTATTGACAAAAAAAAGGGACGCACCGTAGTACATCCCTCACATCTCTCAACGAGATTCCCTAATATAACGCAGTGCGTGCGACCTTAGTCGAGACAATTCAGTAGTTCTCGTTTGACTCTATTCCATAACGATCAGTTTTTGTATTTGCACGTCGACGCCGTTTGTCAGCTGATAGTAATATATCCCTGCATCTCGGATGATATCTCTATCAAGGACTTTCTGATGCTGTCCAACATCATAATAAGATTCGTTCTGATGGACCACTTTTCCAGATACATCCGTGACACTAAATGAATAATCACCTGAAGTACCGATCTGAATAGCAATAGTCGCCCGATCAGTCATCGGATTAGGCACAGACTCATGCAGTATGTAAGACTCTGACCCATCCCTGATGTCAAGGCTGATAGACATTTTCTCTAAGTCGTCACCTGAGTAGGCTTCTGGTCTCACTGCTGAGTTGAGACTGATTGCATCTGATAGGACCAGCTCCTCTTCTGCCTCCATCACTAAAGTGAAAAGTACATCATCGTGACTGGTAGCGATGGCATCATACCACACCATAGAGAACTGATCATCAGCTGCCAAATAGTTAGCCTCATCGATCATGATGCCATCAGACTCTACAGTAAGTAATCGTAGCCCTGGATGATCAAGTGACATCTGCAGTCCAAATACATGCTCAAAATTGCTCGAACTTACAGGTATTTTGATTGTCTCTCCTTGATTCACTAATTGGTCTGTAACGGATAGCTTCAGCGCTTTGGATGAGCGCGTCTCTACCCTACTAATGCCATTGACTTCCACATCGCCACTGACATCACCTATTTTGATACCGATGAAGTCTTCCGCCATCTTATCACTGTAGACATCGAGCAGTTCTATCTCTTCTGATATCGGCCATGGGTATCGCTCATCAGCAAAGGCTTGATCAGCATCGATGAATTTCCATGCATCACCCACCTGCTTATCTAAGTCGTAGACACCCAAGATCATATTAGTAATTCTCACTAAATCGCTAGCACTAACGCTCTGACTTTGATTGGCATCTGCAGCAATGATCTTATAAGGATCATCGAGAGGAGCTATATTCAGGATGTGCTTCTGTATTAAGACTAAGTCGAGGGTACTCAATCCATTGATGTAAACGTCCTCTCTCTCAGCTGAAAGTCTATAGTTATTACCCGTCTGCACATTTTCAAACATATACTCGCCTCTGCTGTTATTCATTTGCTTTGTAGGGTATTCTGGCAAGTTTGCTTTAATTGTCACCTCAGTCTCATCGATACTCTGTCCGGCAGCTGTCTGGATCTGTCCGCCTACATCTACGAAGGAAGAGCCAGACTGACATGGCCCAGCCGTGAACTTGATGATGCCATTCGTCATGGCAAGGCAAGCATTGTCATAGGTCACATCATCACATCCACATACAGGATCGAATTCTGCTGGACAGTTGCCATTAGAATCGACCAAGCTTTCATCTCTGCAAGGACCATTTCCTGATTCGTCACAAGCATTATTCGTGTCTGCTAGTAGTAATCCGACAGTACAGTAATCTCTATTGCCACTGGCATCCCATACGTACACATCAAGAGAAACGAATGACTCTAGGTTAGCACAATTAAAACCAATATTAGCCTGGTCATCAAAGCCTGCTGCACCAAACGGTATCGGCTCCTGACCTTCTCTAACGACAGTGTATACTAAGTCATCAGCTGCTGTACAATTATCGAAACTTCCAAAATTGAAGTCTTTAGCCCAGATATCTACGCTCCCTGTGCTTTGCATGAATGCAGTCGTAAGGCCAGCTATACACAGAGGGGATGGTGCTTTCTCATCAGCGAAGCTGACTAATGTCGTCGCCCGACTTTCATTACCACATCCGTCTTTGACGATCCATCTTACTTCGTGAATGTCACCAGGGCTGCCTTCTTCACTATTGATTTTAGCCTCGGGGCCAGTAGCAATTTGTCTGGATACTAAGACGCCATCTTTATAGATTGATGCGATCCAGCTCAGGTCTTCACTACTGGTCAGATTGCTACCACAGTAGTCTATCGCGCTTGCAGTGATAAAGCCTGAACCGACGCATGGTGTATCATCATCTTTGGATATAGCACCGCCAGAAGTATTCACTTCAGCTGTAGCTGGAGCATCCAGCTCTGGAGCAGTCTTATCACTGATTTTAATAATTTGGTTAAAGGTATAATGACCATCTCGCTGCACCTCTTCGTACTTGAAATATACCGGATCATTGTAGATAGCATTCTCAGGACATTCTGCACAGACGCCCTGCGCCCAGTCTTCTACTGCTACATATCTATCCTGTTCATCAGCGTCATCTTCCTCACGATTCGCATTGAAGGTACACCAGTCGACGACTGACCATCGATGGATCAATGTAAGGCAGGCATCAGAAGAGCGAATGGTATCCGTCTCTACGCTGTAACCTACGAGTCCACAGTCGGATCCGCACCAGACTGGCTTATTCTCATCGATATCAAAATCAGGCACACAGTCTACCACCTCTCCCATGATCACATCATGATTAATAAACAGAGTAGATACGTCAGTCGTGGGGTGGCATTCTAAATTTACACCTACTTCAGTCTGACCATTATAGTGTTTAGGCCACTTGATCGTCAGCGGATCGAACCCTGCAGCATCACCAATATTCAGCGTCTGCTTACAATATGAGTCACCAGCTGTAAGGTCTCCACTGTCATCAAGATCGATGTACCATTCTTTAATGATTTTACCATCGCCGCAGTTACCTCCTACGGTAGATTCGTCAGCTAAGAGGATCTCATAGTTAGCATCACAGGCGACTCCGATCACCTCTGGTCTGATGGCCTCAGCAGATTCTTCTGAACAATCGACTTCTACGTCGTCACAGACGAGGATCGGCGTAGCTTTATTGACGACTGTGACATTCACCATACAGAGATTCTTATTCCCTGCATCATCAGTTGCGACCAGGATCACCGGTATCACCTGACCAGCATCCTCGCAGCAGAACTTGACAAAATCCCCGTATTCATCCACTGCAGGCTTTACGCCTTCTTCGATGCAGTCACCCCACTTATCTCTTTTCAAGCAGATCACTTCTCCATCACCACACTCATCACCACAGCAGCCGGTCATCCTGGCTACGGATAGTGTCACATCTCCACATCCAGCATCATGGCTTCCAGAGTCAAAACTCTCGGCAAATACCTTAGCCGATCCACTGCTTGGATCATTTTGGCTAAATGTTAGTGTAACATTGATATTCCCTTTACAGATCATCACTGGTGCCACTTCGTCTACGACGGCTACATGGAAGCTCGTTTCGGTCTCATTCCCACATTCATCAGCGACGATCGCCGTCACGGTGATGGGGCTTTGATTTTCCCACAGATTATAAATATAGTCGCCATCCACATCTCCTTCTGTCGTTCTCCATTTCACAGTCACTTCGGATGCACAGTTATCTGTGTATTTTATTTCAGGCAGACTTAGTGTAGCGCTACATGTCCAAGGGTCTATGCTGACGATCTCGTCACCGAGGGCCTCTACTTCTGGAGCCTTCTGGTCAGTTATTTCAATCACCTGTCTGCCTGTCAGCTGCAAGCCCGCAGAGCACCAATCTATAATCGTCCAGCTCCTGATGATTTTACTCCCCCCTGCACAAGCACTGAATTCGATATCAGAGTATGACGTCAGTAAATTACAGAAAGCTTGGTCAGGCTTAATCGGAATAAGCGGATTAGAGAATCCTGGACCGATGATCGTATCTGGGATGATCGAGTCTTTGAGAATCTTATCTACGACAGTGATTAATATCCACTCGTCTTGAAATATACCATCACCGTCTAAATCTAAGGACTGAATAACCATAGTATCTCTCGTACCAGCTACCTCTGTGTAGTGTACAATACTGTCTACAATGGTAGTGTCTTGGATAAACGTGTGTTTATCCACATAGCTCGGATAAGCTAAGCTATAGTCGCCTGTAGCAGCGGCAATGTATTCTGGTGAGCCTGGCTCTAAGCTGGGATCTATATCTTCTGCATCACAATCTAATAGTGTCTCTTCAGGAAAAAGTATTTCTGCTAATCCATTGGGACCGATATCTACTTTCTCCTCTCGGAAGGCCTGAGTCAGCAGAATCACCTTCTGAGTCTTACCATGCATGTTCACCACAGCCGTGTACGTAAGTACATGCAGGACACCTTCATCATCACAGAGGTCACCGACGGTGGATTCTTGCACAGTGATCTCACCTACTAATGTAGATGCACATCCATCATCAATTTCTTTTTGCGCCATCTCGGGAGTCAGAAAGATTTCTGGATATCCTCCACCACACCAGCTGATGCATCCGACATTACAATTGGGCACACCTCCCATCAGTGTAATGTCTCCAACAGCCTGAGACACGACAGATGAGATCTCTATGGTATAGCTACCTGTATTAGGTATGGTGACTATCTCGCTAAAGGCGCCAGAGGGATAGGTCTGACTGAATACCGAAGTACCCGTCACACTGAGTACTTCGATCAGTACATCAGAGTTCTCCCAGATGGGATTACCAGCGCTGCCTGCGTTATACATAAGTGCGCTCTTTCCCATGATATTGATGACCTTCTGACAGTCATCTGAGGCGACGATACTGATCTTTTCTTTCGGCTTGGCTGATGACAGCTTAGCTGTCACAGCATCTTCATCACCTGCCACAAATTGACATGGGCTTTCTAATACTGGTAGAATATTGAATTCTAATCCAATGGAACCCCAACAGCTATTACCACAGTTATTCAGCACCTTGTACTGAAGTGTGGTATTAATCTGCTCGGCACTGACTGCATTACCTATGTATTCTCCGGCTTCATCGTAAAGGAGAATCTCGTAGGTTTCGTTAAAATTTGGGGCTTCGAGCACCATATCAGGCTCGATCACCAATTCGCATTCTACTCCCAGACTTAGCTGTATTCGATCATTACAGACCATAGCACCACAGTTCTGTGCCTGGACATCAGCCATGAAAGTGTAGCTAAGAGATAGGATGGAGAGAATGAGTAAACGAGTGTAAAAATTTACAATGTTCATATGAGATTTGGTTATTAAGTAATATTCGTACATCTACATCTGATAGTCAGCTGAGTACACTGAGTTATCTGTAGTTTTGCTTACGACGTACCTATACCAATACCTCCCCTACGCAGCTGAAGATTTATTTAGCCATAAGTCTCATAAAGACACTTACTTATGTATTAGAAGACATATTATATTGAAATGGACTATTTGTTATAGCCTGATAATGAGGGAGTTCGACTTATCTCAAAAAGTTGGTCAAGGGCAATTTATACATTAATCGGCTGCTTTTGAGGGTATCCAGGTAAGCAATGTATACATCTTCCAAGAGCTTAATGATGGCCAGTCTTTCTTTTATTTCATCCTCTCTGATATCGAGCAGATCCAGGGGGTTCACATTCTGATCTCTCAGCAGTAGTTCTACTATCTTTTCCGTTTCTGCTTGCTGCTTTTTTCTCAGCTCGAAGATTCGACGATAGGTTTTTATCTTGGCTAATGCAGCATTTTTGGCACTTTCAGTACTCAGATGCAATTTTTCATTTTCGATGTACTGCTCTGAATCGACTTCGTTGAGTTTTATTTTCAGTTCTTCTATTTTCAGACGATTATTGCCATCATGGGGCCATCGGAAGGCCGCCCCGATAGAGACTACTTCTTTGAATGGATTGCTATTGATCCCTCGATAAGCGAGCTGTCCCCATTCAAATATTTTTTTATTCTCCGCCAGTTCTAAGTTGAGCTCTTTTTGCAACAATTCCTTCTCGTATGCCGCAGTGATGATCATATCATCACGGCTTAGCTTATCTGTATCAATCGAGTTAATGATCGTCTCTATAGCGTCTACGCCAATAAGATCATAAAAACTAAAGGTAGAATATTGAGAATCGTATGTAGCAGCGATGGCACTCTGCTCTTCCGTGAGAAGCGTCATGTCTACCTCCAGCTCGGCCTCTCTCTTTTGCAGATCGACAAAGTCCTTCAGCTTAAATTCAGGAAGCAAGATCATTTTCTCCAGTACAGATTTCTTCTCTTTCATGAGTGCTGACAGCTCTTCTGATACATCTTGTTTTTGATCTATGATGTAGAGACTTACCCATGCCTGGTATACTGCATCTAATTCTCCTTCGAAGGTAGAGAGCAATGGATTTTCGGGATTATTAGTGTACAGCTCATACAGCTCTCGTTGTGCCTTTCTTATTTTTTTGGAGGTAGGGCTGATTCTGAATGTATAGTCCTGTTCCGACAAGTCGAAATCATTGGTCTCAGTCCTGAACTCTAAGCCCTCGATGTGTGGCGCTTTGAATTCTTGGCCTGACATCGCCTTCTGCGACGACTGAAGCATGCTGATCAGCTCCTTAGTCGACGCATCAAAGAATGACTGCGTACTGATAGAAAGCTCCTGAGAATGACTTACAGAAACAAATACATGGAGAATAACGAATAGTGCGACGGTCCTACTTAGCAAGATTTGTATATTTTTCTTTATCCATTGATGCCTCATGGACACCTAAATTCTTATGTAGTTCTAAGATCACTTTCTCAGCTAAGATAAACTCATTGTTAGGTGGCAGTGAGATCATGATCTCCACACCATAGAGCTGCCGATCCGGTACGCGGCTTAACCTCATCGGGATGCCTACTATACGCTTCCCCATTCCGGTAACGACACCTTTGATTTTATTCGTTCTGTCTTTATTAGAACTGACCAAGAATGTATCATTCACGGCGACTTGCAATCTCAGGTCCTCATGCACGTATCCTTTCACACGAGAGGGTTCATTCTGATACATGGTAAGGAGAGGCTCGTAGGATGAGACCTTACTGTTCTCTACGATTCTTATATCTCCGATCAGACCGTCATAGGGTGCATACATGCTTTCGCTGATGACTTCTGTATCTTTTTCAAATTTTTTCTCTGCTTTTAGTCTGGATATTTGATCCTTGTAGGGGCTTTTATTCGAGTTCACATCATTCTGGATGGCTGCTATCCGATTGTCAAAGTAAGTAGTCTGTCTTGCTTTTTGTTGGACCAGAGCAGCGACCTCATTTTCTAATGGTACAAATACCGATGGCGTAGCAAAACCGCCGAGAACCTCTTTTTTGTTTTTGATGTATTCTCGCTTCTTCGCTATCTCATCATCTAAGTTGCCTATTTCTAATTGTTTCTGATCTTTCAGACTCTGCAGCTCATTGAGCTTCGTCTGTATCATGATCTCTTCTTTTGCTTTCAGGTCACGGATGTCGTAGTCCTGCTTGTTGTCCAGTTTTGGTGCTGTGCTGACTCTTGAATATTCCAATATGAGATCACCTTTCTTCACTAGCTGACCTGGTATGACGTGTATCTCGTCGATGACCAAATCATATCCTCTCTTAAAGACAAATTCAGGACTTTCAGCGACACCAAAAAAGGCTTGCACCTCAGCACTAAACTTCATACTCATATGCCAGAGAATCATGCCTACAAGAAATACCACAAAATAAAATATATTGATACTCCGCATTTATAAGGATTTAGGTTCTTTCTCAAATTTCAATCGAATATCGTGCATCCCTTCTATGTCTCTCATAGACGTAGAGAAATCAGCTATACCTGTCTCCTTCTTCATTCTAATCAGGTAATTCAATTCGTACAGCTCATCTCTTATAACATTAACTGAGATCAAATCACCAACATCACTCATCAGCTCATTTGTCTTTTGTGGTAGAAATCTCATTTCTTTCAGATCAAAGTCTTTGCAATAGCGTCTGATGTTATTCTCAATCTCCTTTCTTAAGTCGTGAGTAATAGGGTATTGTAATCTCAAGACACCGATTAACTCATTAGATCCGCTCAGCGGGGAATATTTCAATACAAATGCAGCTAAGCAAAAGACAAGTGTCCCTGTCAAAGCGATGGTAAATCCCAATACACCACAAGAGATCCCGATCGCCAGCGAAGAAAACATGAAGGTCATATTACGAGGATCATTCAGATTCGTTCTGAATCGGATAATCGCCAATGCACCCAGCATACCCAATCCTCTACCGATGCTATCTCCGATCGCCTGCATGACCATAGCAGCGACCATTGATATCAATGAGAGAGATTGCAAAAAATGAGCTCTGCGATAAGTCGTCTTCGTCGTCAGGTCGTATGTGATAGCGACTATACTGGATAGAAAAAACGCAAATAGCACCGCAAACAACAACGTGTAAAACGTTGGGTTATTTGGATTTTCCTGTAATATGCTTAAGTCTATCATATATATGTACGATCAATAATTATTATTCTCTTAGCAAGCTAAAAGGCTATATAAAACAGTCACAAAGGAAAGGTGCAGGTACGAGTACATCCAATTAGACGCACAAATAGGCCATTAGTATGCATTTTTATCTAACGAATTGCAAAAATAATACCCTTTTAGCTAATTATAAAGCCTTTCCCAACTTATCTACTGGATTGATTTACAATATTTTAGGATCATTTTCTGAGCTTGGCTACTGCTTCGATTTCTATCAAGCAACCAAAGTGTAGGCCAGATACGGGTATGATGGATCGCGCTGGCTTATGATCTGCAAAGAAAGATTGGTAGACACCATTGACTTTAGACCAGTCATCGACACGACAGATGTATGCGGTAGTCTTGATGATATCTGACCTATCTGAGCCTGACTCCTGAATGATTTTTTCGATGCCTTCTAGTGCCAGAAGAGCCTGCTCTTCGATGGTCTCAGGCACTGACTTCGTGGCTCTATCCAGAAGAGGTAATACGCCAGATGTGAAAATCAGTCCGTTAGCAATAACGAATTTAGAATAATGTCCTGGTGCTTCTTGGCTCATATGATTGCATTTTATTTTAAAACGGAAGATGGAGCAGATCGACATTCCCGCCCGTTATGATCAGCCCTGTTTTCTTATCGGTGAATAATGATTTTTGTTTGATGACAGCTGCCAGAGTCGTAGCACTGGATGGCTCTATGATAATCTTCATGCGCTGCCAGACTAAGAGCATGGCACTGACAATCTCATCTTCTTCTACTAATATGATTTGATCTATATGGGCAGAGATGATCGGAAAGTTATTACTGCCGAGCTGAGTACGCAGGCCATCAGCGATGGTATCAGGAGATTCTGATGGTACTATTCTACCCGCTATCAAAGAGCGATAAGCATCATCGGCATTAGCTGGCTCAGCTCCGATGACTTTAGCCCCATCAGAAAAGTGCTGCGCTGCTATAATGGACCCAGCAGAGACGCCTCCACCTCCCACAGGGGCAATGATATAGTCCATATCTGGTATATCTTCGAGCAGCTCATAAGCACAGGTACCCTGTCCTATGATCACGGGTATATCATTAGACGGATGCAGAGGACTGGCACCATGTGATGCGACGATCTTCGCCAATGTCTTTTCTCTGGCTTGCAGTGTCGGCTCACAAAGAGTGAGCTCCGCCCCATATCCGAGAGTGGCTTGCCTTTTTATGTCTGGTGCATTTTCTGGCATCACGACGTAGGCCTTAGTCCGTACGATGGTCGCAGCTACGGCTACAGCTTGAGCAAAATTACCTGAAGAGTGTGTGGCAATACCTTTTTCTCGTTGCTCATCTGTTAGACTTAACGTCGCATTGAGCGCACCTCTGATTTTATAGGATCCACCTTTCTGAAAGTTTTCACATTTAAAGTAGACCTCACAGCCGCACAATTGATTGATAAACCGACTGGTCATCACCGGAGTCCGATGGATGTGATCTTTAATTCGACCGTAAGCAATCAATAAATCATTCTTCGTGGGCATCATCATATCAATAGTATTTCCCGCTTTGCGCATCTCGCTGGATGGCAGAGACTTCTTTAGTGATGCCGTGTAGGCAAATATATACTCCTGCATCCAATGTTTGAGTAGCTCCAACTGCCATCCCGACATTAAAGCGGGCATCAGAGTCAATGAATGCTGCCGGACGCATAGCTCCAGTAAGAATGATCACTTTACCTTCCACCCTTTTCTTTATATAAAGACCAGTCTGTTGCAGTGTATCTGTGCCGTGAGTGATGATGATCTTTTGATGGTCTTTATATGCTGTAATGGCTTGCACAATCTCTTGACGGTCATCATCTGTCAGATCCAGACTGTCTTTCTGAGCGCAGCTGACATACTCGAAGGCCACAGATAAATCCATCTGTCGCAGTAGTTTTTCGGTGGCTGAATCTCCAATGGTGAAGGCGTAACCGTCTTGCTGGTGTGGATAGTCTTTGTCAATTGTTCCACCAGTCTGTATGACTAATATACACTCAGGCATGGACTCGTGCCAGCTTTTTGTCCAGCTCTGGTATGTATTCTGCCAGTAGCAAGGAATCAAATCTTTGCTTGCTGTACTTCTGCATTTGATCCCTGAGTAAATCTTCCAAATCCACCACAGCGCCTTCCGTCCAGCGCTGTATGTTGGATCTCAGTGCGTGGTCCCCTTCTTCTTGAAATCCGTGAAGGCTTTTGAGCTTTACCTCCTCTATGAAGTCACCGTAGTCTTGCTGCGTCTTTTCCTCGCCCTCTACCACGAGCTGAATCATAAACCGGTTACAATTGATGGCAGCTCTATCCTCAAAAAGATCCTCAATGTCGTCGTGCATCTCTGTAAGTAGATCAAATGATCGCCAGTCCATCAAAGATGACAGGGCCTTAAGCCTCGGAAACGAATGGTATATCAGGCTGCGCATCAACTTGATATCACAAGATTTGTAGAAGTAAAAATAATCCATCGAGAGCCGATTCGGCAATTTGTTTTCTCGAAGTTGCAATTCGTGAGTTTGGTATTTCTTAATGTGAGCCAGCTGAGCCTCGATCTGAGACCTTCGCACATGAAATCCCTTGAGCGCACGATAGATGTTATCCCAATAGTAATCCAGTTCTGATTCTTCAATCTGCCAAGAAGATTCGAGATACTTATCTAACTCATAGATCACCTGCTGCAGCCGCTTCAGTCTGACTAAAAAGCGCTTCCTCAGGCTCTGATCATCAGTGGCTGAGGCTAATAATTCTGGTATTTTGCGTAATTCAAATAGGTCAACTATTTTTTCCTCTAAATTCATTCTCCCGAAATTGATCTAAAATTCTAATCTAAAAGATTAATATAAAGCTTCGTAAGCATTAAATTGTATTAAATTTGTGATAAATCGGAAGTAATGGTTGATTCAAGTAAAAAATGGAATGTTTCGTTGGTTTTGGCGTTAATCGTCTCATGTATCCTGTACCGGATCATACCCCATCCGCTTAATTTTGCTCCGATTACAGCTATGGCCCTCCTATCTGGGTCATACCTCAAATCCCATAAATATTTAGCCGTCATCATACCCTTAGTTGCTCTATTCGCATCTGACCTGGTCTTAAATAACACCTTGTATCGGGGCTTTTACGCAGAGTCAGGATTTATTTTTTTCAAGCCATACATGATTGCCAGCTTCATCAGCATAGCTGTCATCGTGATGATCGGCAGTCTGATCAAACGGTCTAAGTTCTTCCAACTTGTAACGGCATCCATTGGCTCTTCCATGGTATTTTTCATCATCACTAACTTCTCCTCATGGATAGAACTGCCGATGTATCCTAAGAATCTTGTTGGGTTAGTAGAATGTTACATAGCTGGGATTCCATTCTTCCCCTTTACGTTATTCGGAGATTTGGTCTTCACATTGGTCTTATTTGGGATAGCTGCCGTGGCTACTAAGCGGTTTTATCTGCCGACGCTCGCATCCTCTCATTAGGTGATCTCTTCGATGAGTTGGGTAGCACTGCATTCTAATTGTCCTCATTGAGTTACAGCTATTCCTGCTACATTGATCATTGAGCTTAAGTCAGGGCTTTTAATCTTATCAGACAGCCTATCCCAATAAATTCTACCCAGACAATTTTAAATATTATAATTTTGTTTAATGTATAGGTGACATCCTATATTGAACTGATTCGCTGTGATCAGCTCCTAAACTGAATGATTATGTTTAAAATTCTATCCAGTATAACGCTTATTCTCTCAGCCGCACTCTTAGGTCTATCGCAGAAGACAGCGGGATATGACGATCTGATGTTCTTTCATCAGTCAGATCTGTTGTTGTCAGAATTGATTCCAGCTGCACTGTATTATGAAAATGAGCATGATGAGCGAAGTGAGTTGGAAGTACTTTTTCCAGAGCCAATGGCTGTCGATGCTGAACATCACTTCAATCAATTGATTGGGCTTTTTCACCTGCATCCGAACTATGCAGCACAACTGATCCAAGACAAACTTTATGAGATAGAAGGGACAGCAGAGAGAAACCAACTGGCCATCGCCTTAGGCGGCTACTACTACAATCAGCAGGACTATCACCAAGCCATCATCAGCTATGATTTGATCGAAGATGATGAAACCTTATCAGAGGCTACAGCATCTGCCTATCACTTCAAGAAGGGCTATTGTCTCTTCGTCACCAAGCAGTTTCAGGCAGCCAGGAGGCAGTTCAGCAAAACAAAGAACACAAGAGACATCTACTACTTCCCCACTAACTACTATCATGCGATGTCATCTTACTTCGAAGGAGATATGAAGGCAGCTATCAGCGGCTTCGAGCGGGTGCGTGCTTCTGATAAATACAGCCCCTCCATCCCCTACTACCTGAGTCAAATATATTTTGCTGAGCAAGAGTATGACAAGCTAATCAGCTACGCCGAACTAGAGCTACAAAAACCAAAAATAGACCACAAGGATAAAATCAAAAAAATCTTGGGACAAGCCTATTTTCAACGAGGTAGATATGAAGAGGCTAAGCCGCTGCTAGTCATCGACGAATCTGATCAGGAAGCTTTGACCTCCAGTGAAACATTTCAAATCGCCTATGTGCTCTACCAGTTAGGTCAAGTGGAGGAATCGATCCCCTACTTTGCAGCATTGTCACTACAGCCAGAATCATCAGCTCATCAGCTGAATAGCACGATTCTTTTAGCTGACAGCTATCTCAAAACGAATCGGCCTCAAGAAGCCCAAAGCGCACTCTACACTGCCATAAATGCCAAAGAAATAAAAAAACCCATCCGGGACCAACTGATCATCAACTACGCCAAACTAACCAGTCAGGACCATCAATACCAAGACGCCCTTAATGCACTGGGGAAAATCTCTAAAAGCTCTGCGAAATATAATGAAGCAAGGGACCTTATGACCACCATCTATCTGAATACAGATGACTATATAGGAGCGCTCACCTTCATAGACAAACTGGAGAATCCAAGCACCGACATCAAAGCTAAAGCTCAAATCCTCCAGTATAACCAAGGAGTCAAATTCTATCAAGATGATCTACTGAAGGAATCCGTCAGCTACTTCAGCTCAGCCATCGAGAATGATCAGGATCCGCAGGTCACACTGGATGCACTATTTTGGCTAGGCTCGATCTATCGTCAGGACCAAAAGCTGAAAAAGAGCACAGCTATCTACAATCAATATTTCGTAAAAAGCGAGTCTCGACAGACGACATCAGAAGAAAGCCGAAAGTGGATCGCCTACTACAATCAAGGGTACAACTGGATGGACCAAAATAAGCTGGAGGATGCTGCTCAGTACTTTGACCTCAGCGTCCAGAGCTATCGCGTAGACGATGCTAACAGTGAGTATACTCTGATCTATGAGGACGCCTTACTGCGCTCTGGAGACCTGAGTCTCCAGCAGAAGAACTATACCAAGAGTTTAGAGCGATACTTTAAAGCCAATCAAATCCCAGAAGCAAAACATCCCGATTACTCCCGCTATCAAACCGCTCTGATTCAGGGATTTCTTGGCACTGATGTGCAGAAGATAGTCTTACTGGAGAGCGTGATCAATGACTACCCCACATCGGAATACATCGATAATGCAATCTATCATGCAGCAGATGCATATCTGTCTATGGGTAATGAAGCCAAAGCAAAACAAGAATTCACCAAGCTTCTCAGCGAATACCCTAATTCTCCTTTCAGCAATAAAGCGAGACTAAAACTTGGCCTGATCAATTATAATGCGGGAGCCTACGACGAATCCCTCAGCCAATATGAGCAGATCCTGAACGCTGACCCTGCACCTGCAGAACTAGTACAAGCTAATGAAGCCATCAAAGAAATATACATCAATGAAAAATCAGATTCAGAAGGCTATTTTAAGCTGATAGAATCACATCCCTCACTCGATCAGGTGACAGACTATGAGAAAGACTCGCTCAGCTACGCCATCGCTAAAGAGAAATATGACACTGATGCAGGACCTGAGGCATTAGCACAGTTCAGCATGTATCTGTCCCGCTATCAGCAAGGATTCTACACAGCTGATGCACTGTATTATCAGGCAGACATCCAAGCTAAGTTAGACCAGTATACCGCTGCACTAGCCAGTTATGAGAAGCTGCTCACGCAAGGAGACAGTAGACTGAAAGAGAAAGCCTTACTCAAGGCGGGCGCCATAGCCTACAAGCTCTCGGACTATGAAAAGGCAGCCAGCTACCATAAAAAAATCATCAGTGCAAATGACCCAGAGACCTCCGAAATAGCTAACTATAGTGTTCTGGAGTCACTCTATCAACTCAAAAAAGTGGACGAGTATGGACCTTATGCACTGAGAGTCATACAGTCAGCTCTCGCCAGTGAAAAGCAAAAACGCTTTGCCCAATACTGTCTAGCTACCTCAGCCTACAAAGATGGCCGAATCATAGAGGCTTTGGATTATTACCGGCAGGTCACCGCAGGTGAGAAAAACATTCGATCAGCAGAGTCTCTGTATCAAATGGCAGAGATCAACTTTAAGAGAAATGATTTACCCCAAGCGAATGAGCTCTTGAGTCAGTTGACGACGGAGTACAGCAGCTACCACTACTGGGTGGCCAGAGGCGTAATCCTCCTGAGTGATGTATATCTCAAGAACGAAGAATACATTAGAGCCAAGGCTGCTCTGGATTCTATCTTACAAAATTATACAGATCAAGGGGACGGCATCATCTCACTTGCTGCCAGCAAAAAACAAAGCTTAACTGAGACCATACTGCAACAGAATCAGCTGATTAATACCGAAAATTCGGATACTCTGATTCTGGAATACAATAACAATCAATGACACGAGTCTAATGATGCTTAGAAAATTAAGCCTCCTGATGATCAACAAATTTTGCACATTGATAGAAAGCCTTTGATCCATAAAATGTAGAGTAAATGAAAAATCGATTACTAATAGCAATTCTAATATGCACAGGCTCTATGGCAATAAGTCAAGACACCCTGCCCATCGACGACATAGAAGTGATCAGAGAATATGAAGCGAGTCTGAAAGAGTCTAAGGCCATCCTGACAGCTCCTAAATTGATTGACACGCCATCAATACCGATTAATGGTGAATATGATATTAACACAGATGAGATCAGCATAGACTATCCCCCGCCGTACATCAGACCTATCGGCATGAGACCAGAGAAGAATTCTGAATACTACCATGGTTACATCCATGGTCTGTATGGTACGCTGAGTAATCCTATGGTCCATGCTGCTTATGATGTACATACAAAAGACTACTTTAATATGGGAGTAGCACTGCACTATGAATCCTTCGAGGACAGCGAGGTCTCTGACAAAAACTATCGGCATGCATCTGGTCAGCTCAGAGCGAATTACTTCTTGACGGAGAACACACTGATCCAAGCTAAGCTGTCTTATGACCGGGAGTCGGTCTTCTTTTTCGGTTTGCAAGATTCTATATATGCTGAGCTATCTGAGGCGATAAGAGGTCAGAGAGACATATCTCAGTTTCAATTAGAGAGTCGAGCCGAACACAAACTGTCAGATCGATTCAGTGCAGAAGCAGGGTTTAATTATGGATTGATCAGTAGTGCAGATACCGATATCAGCGAAAATCATGTCGAAGCATTTGGACAAGTAGAATACCAACTGACCTCAGCTTTAACGAGTCGCCTAAAGGCCGGAGTAGATTATACCTTTATCAATCAAGGCATAGACAATAGCTTATACAATCATCTTTACATTGAGCCCGCTGTATCATTAACCAAGAAAAAATACAGCATTAGTGCATCAGCCGCTTTTCTTAATAATACAGAACAAACCTTCATCTTACCTGACGGGAGAATCAAGGTCGCAGTAAGTGACCAGATAGATCTAAGCTTTGCAACTGAGTCTACTTTGATTAAGCATTCCTTGGAGAATATGCTGAACATCAATCCATGGTATAATCAAGCTTTTGGCACTTCCATAAATGCAAGGGAACAAGACTTTAGCCTTACAGCGAGCTATCATACACCTGGGAAGCTGTCCATCAAGGCTCAGGCGGGCTACACGATGATGAAAGATCACTATTTCTTCCTCAATGATTATTTCACTTCTTATGTATTCAATGATATAGAGGTGAGTTCTGGCGACCGTCCATTGCAGTATACAAAAATCGTAGATGATGCCACAGATCTCTACATGAGAATTGAAGCCAGTTATCCCGTCCACCCGGCAGTCGAGTTATTAGTGGAGGCCCAGAAGCACTTCATCAGCGTGGATCAGATCCAAGAAGCATGGCATACCAGCAGCTTTCAAGCATCACTTGGAGCTAAGGCTGGTCTATTTAAGCAAAGACTATTTTCAGAAATCCAATTTCACGTGCAAGAGGGAGTTCCTTACATAGACCTCTTTGGCACCAATCAGATCACAGGCTATCAGTACGACCTGAGCATAGACATCAAAGCGAAGCTCATGGAGAGAGTCATGTTCAATTTTCAAGCGATGAACCTATTGAATTCTGAATATCAGCGATGGAATGGCTATGCTAATTTTGGCCTCCATCTAAATGGTGGATTGATCATCAAACTATAAGATTTTCAACGGTTCAATTACCAAAACCAATGGAACTCTTTTTAAAGGCTTCATCAGTTTTAACCTTCACCGCCATGATCACATCACTCTCAGCAATCTTGTTAGAGAGTATGCGTGGCTTACCTTCTACATGCTGAGATGCCAGTCGCAGGTTTTGGTATCGGATGATATCTGATACGATAGTGCGTACGGTACGTGCATTACCAAAATACTTGTCTTTTCTTAGATGGAGATTAATGAGCTCACTGATGAGCAGGTCTTTGGCTTTAGCAGACAGGACGAATTCATCTTCTGTCAGCATCTTCTCGGCGATCTGGCCCAGCTCCTCTGGCTCGTAATCATCGAACTTAAGAATTTTGTCAAATCTGGAGTTTAGCCCTGGATTGGCTTTCAAGAATTGCTCCATGTTGTCTGGGTATCCCGCAGCAAATACGAAGAATTCGCCTCGATGATCCTCCATTCGCTTTAGTATCGTCTGCACTGCCTCATTACCAAAGTCTCCATAAGAGGACGATCTACTGGTGAGTGCATAGGCCTCATCTATAAATAGGACGCCCCCCATAGCCTCATCGATGATCTCGGCCGTCTTGATGGCTGTCTGGCCGACGTAGCCAGCGACCAGCCCCTGTCGGTCAGTCTCGACCATGTGGCCCCTTTCTAAGATGCCTAATGCCTTGTATACTTGGGTGAGTATTCTGGCTACAGTGGTTTTACCCGTACCAGGATTACCGACAAATACCGTGTGTAAAAAGAATTTATTGAGCACCTCCTTACCCGTCTCTCGATAGTATTTGACGATATCGACCAGTTCTAATATTTGCTTTTTGACCTCCGCTATACCAATGAGATTATCTAAGTCAGCGAGTGCGTTATCCAATAGCTCATAGTCAATCGGGATGCGCGGGATGATTTTTTGCTGCTTGATTTTAATTTTATTGACGTCCGCGAGTAGGATTTGCTTCAGATAGTCATACTCTAAGGACTTCGGACTTGACTGATCCATGGACCTGAGTCCCAGATTGATTTTAGCTTTTTCCACTAAATCATACACGAATCTGGCATTTCCAAAGGATTTATCTCGATTACGGAATGCCTCGGTGATGATCTCGTCGATTCTTTCCTTGGCATCAGGCATGAAGCTTACTTCCATTTCTTGTGCGGCATAGCTGGCTATTTCGGATAGCTCCTGCGGTAGGTAGTCAGTGAAATGGTAGAATAGCTTAAACCTAGATTTCAACCCCGGATTAGAATCAATGAAGTGCTTCATTTCCTTGGGGTATCCCGCTACGATCACTGCGAAATCGCGCTCCGTATTAGACATCTCTTTTACCAATATCTCTATGACTTCGCGACCGAAATCTTTACTATCATCATTCGTGCGGGCCAGTGAGTATGCTTCATCTATGAAGAGGACTCCACCACGTGCTTTCTCAATGGCCTCTTTCACCTTAGGCGCGGTCTGTCCAATGTATTCTCCGACCAGGTCTACCCGATCCACCTCATGCACGTGTCCTTTAGAGAGCAGCCCCATTTTCTTATAGAGTAAGCCCATCATATTAGCGACAGTCGTCTTACCTGTACCTGGATTACCAGTGAATACCGAGTGGATGTTAATCTCTTCTCTTTCTGCAAATCCCTTATCTTTCCTAAGCTGTAGAAACTGAATGTATTTGGCATGATCCAGTACTTGCCGCTTGATGGCTTGCAGACCAATCAGCGAATCCAAATTAAGCATCACCTCCTCAAAACTCTGATTGACGCCCTCGTCTTGTACTAGGACCAAAGGCACTTGGCTATTAGGTAGCTGCACTGGCACGATCCCTTCGATAAATTCATCGCTGACTTCGAATGGGATGACAGCTAATAGTTTGTCCATGAATATAATCTCCACGGTGTAAGATCCGTATCTCCAGCTACCTTTGACATTCGTACCCCACCCTGCAGTGACTTTGATGAATTCATCATCTGATTTGACATTCTGCAGCTTGACGACCTGTCCTTTCAGCTCCCTGGCCTGATTATAGAATTTGATAAAAAGCTCGCAGTGCCAATTAGAGGTAGATATCAGATTCTTCAGTGCCATCTCTACATAGATGTACCTCGTCTCCTCACAGCTGAATACGGTGTGGTAGACTCTCTCTGCTTCTATGACATCATCGTATTGACCTTCATAGAGCTTAAGCGAATAGATATCCACATAGGGACTGTCCAGATTACTTTCATAATTGATCCCAGCATCCTCTATGTAGAAATACTTAGTGGCGACTTTCTCACCATCGATCCAGGCCTCCCAATAATAAGTACCACTCTTCCAGAAAGCGCCCTCTTTCTTGTTGCCCCACCCCTCTCTGACATAGACCACATTGTCAAACTTGCTAACCTGCTTCTTGATGGATAGAGAGCACAGCTTCTTACGACTCTTCTTCAGCTCATAGCAGCGCAGATCAATGTCTACCTCCCAGTTCTCATTATCAAAAAACTTATTGTAAAATGATAATTCTGCGTATATGTAGGTGACTTCAAAGCGATCAAAAACTTGCCTGTATTTCTTTTTATTATCAGCAAGCCATTCTGTAGAGGAGTATACTTTGAGCTCTTTAAACTTATATTTTTTGATTTCTAATTGTTCGTTAGCTTGAGACATTGACTTTAAACTTTTTAAGTACGTCGATATTATCTTGTAATCTAAAATATTTTGACATGAAATGCTATTATTCCAGCTAAAATCTTAACAAATCAACAATGGGGGAACAATAAGCTAAGACAGGTTGTTTTATAGGCTTAATACATTACATTTGCAGCTCTTTCGAGAGATATTTATATGGCGACAATTAAGTTTTTATTTGAAGAAAATGGCCTTGAGACTAAGGTCATAGAAAATGTGGAAGCAGGATTCACCATCCAAGAAGTCACAGAGGATAATGATATTCACCTAAATCATAACTGTGGATGCGTGTGCGCTTGCAGTACCTGCCACGTATACGTAGAGAAAGGTGGAGATAGCTTGGAAGAAATATCTGATAAAGAAGAAGATTTCATTGATCGCGCCAGCAACCCTCGGATAGAGTCAAGATTAGCTTGTCAATGCATCATACTCAATCAGGACGCTGAGATAGAGGTCACCATTCCTGACCAATCTGGCATCATAGGACACGAACATTAATTTTAAGATATGGCATTCGAAGATTTCGATGATTTACCCATCAACTGGCCCGACCACGAGGATATAGCCATGAAGCTATACGAGAGATTTGGTGATGATTTTACTGAGAGTAAAATCTATCGAATCAGATTCACAGAGCTCTTAGAGTGGATTCTCGAAATACCCACTTTTGAAGGTACCAAAGAGAATAGCACTGAGGGACACCTCGAGCAGATCCAAGCAAAATGGGTCTACGAATGGCGAGATAACCAATAGCCTATAGTCATGGCACTGCTCCGGCTGTTTAGGGCGAATAATCTACTCATCATTATCCTGACGCAGAGCATCGTCAAATACTACATCTCTGCTCATCATACCGTCCATACTGGCATTTTCGCTACAGGTCTTAGTCTGTACTATTTCTCATTATTGGTCATCTGTACGCTCATCATAGCAGCAGCAGGCTATGTGATCAATGACTACTATGACTACGATCTTGACATCAGAGCAGCAAAGACCAAATCAGATTTTTCAAAAAGAAAACTGATGTGGATCTATCTAGGATTAGTCCTCTCAGGTGCTGCCCTATCGATGTTCTTAGCTATTCGACTTGATTTGATTGATCTATATTGGTTTTACCCTACAGCGACAATACTGCTATATCTCTACTCGTCACATCTGAAATCTACAGGGCTTCCTGCGAATATACTCGTGTCAGCTTTTACAGCAGCTGTCGTCGGCATCGTCATGATATCAGAATACCGCAGTGGCCTTCTGATTCACAGCACCACGTTAGAAGTACTTTATGCCTTTATGTTATTTGCTTTCTTGATTAATTTGTATCGGGAAGTCATCAAAGACATGGAGGACCATGAGGCTGACCAGGCCTTTGGGCTACAGACCCTGCCGATACAGATCGGTTTAGAAAAGGCCAAACTTGTCGCAGCTTTTTTGGGTATGATTGGATTGGCTTTAGTCATTTCATTTGCTATTTTTCATCAGTTTCATAGCATGTTCAGTCAGGTACATCTCATCCTGTTGATCCTTATTCCTCTTAGTTTCATCATTTTCAATACCTTTCGATCTTCACAGCCCAAAGATTATTCATTTGTCAGCATCGCCTTGAAGGTCTTGATGCTGGCAGGTATCACTTTTCTACTTTATCCATGATCAAACAATCCATCATCTTAGCATCCAAGTCGCCCCGAAGAAAATTTCTATTGGACCAAGCAGACATCCAGCACGAAGTCGTCGGCTATGACGTCGAAGAGAATGTCCCAGATCACATAGCGCTAGAGGAGTCCCCAGAATACTTGGCTCTCAAAAAAGGACGCTATGCCCTTGACCTACTGGATACCCAGCGTATCATCCTCGCTGCCGACACCTCAGTCTTTTGGCGGGATGAGATCCTAAACAAACCAGATGACAGAACAGAGGCCATAGAGATGCTTCGTAAGCTTAGTGCTGAGACACACAGCGTCATCACCGGAGTAGCACTCCTAACGCAAGAAAAAACCCACAGCTTCTCAGTAAAATCAGAAGTGTTATTAGATGAGATCTCGGAAGCGGAGCTGGACTACTATGTAGATAATTATCGCCCTTATGACAAAGCAGGATCCTACGGGATCCAAGACTGGATCGGCTGGGTAAAAATCAAATCCATTACCGGATCATACTCTAATATCTTGGGATTGCCGATGCGAGAGCTCTACCAAGCTCTCTTACGATTCTGATCGCTGCAGCGTCAAGATATTCCACTCATCGCCCTGATCATGAGCGAGCAGTCTGAGCTGAGCCGAAGCTGTATACAGTTCTATCATCTCCAAGGCCTGGTCATAAAGGATGCCCGAGAGTAAGACTAAGCCTCCAGGCTTCACTATGGCTTCAATCATAGGCTGATATTCTTTAAGCACATTCATATTGATATTCGCAAAGACGACATCTCCAGATTTTGAAGCTATCGGATGCAGATGATCTTTGATGATGATCTTGTGGCAATCATTAGCTTCGATATTCTCTATGGAATTTTCAATCGCTTTCTCGTCATTGTCAGTAGCTAATACAGTACTGGCCCCCAACTTCTCTGCCAGAATAGCTAAAATAGCTGTGCCCGTACCTAAGTCTATGATGTGTTTATCCTGGAAATCTATCTTGCGCATGGCCTGAATCATCATGTAGGTCGTCATGTGATGCCCCGTACCAAATGCTAATTTGGGATTGATCGTAATGACATGTTCAGCTGAAGGCAGGTCCTGATGAAAATCAGCCTTGACTATACAAAAATCGTCGATGATCACTGGAGAGAAATTAGATTCCCATACCTCATTCCAGTTTTTATCCGGCAGGTCCTCATAGCTGTAGTCAATATCAAAATACAATCTTTCCTTTAGCTGCGCCAATAGCTCATCCGAATAGTTACTTCGCAGAACATAGGCATTCAGCTCCTGAGGACTGACTTCTTCCACACCTTCAAAGTCTGCATCAAGCAGGAAGGCTGTCAAGACATCCGCGTCTCCTTCAGTAAATGTAAAATTGAAAATAAGGTGTTTGCTTTCCATTAATGTATTGATACGCTGTGATTAATCGTAGAAGAGGCCATGCCAACGGCGCCATCTATATCTACATAACTGAACTGATCTCTGATCCCAATCCGAATCATCGCCATATGGTGAATGGCATGGTCGTAAGCAAACATTAATTCTCTTCCGACGGAAGACTGTACGACTTCGTGTCCATCCCCAGCTTCTTTGTGGAAGTCGGTGACGACACCCAGCACCTGATCATCAGATAAACCATCTATCTGGCCTTGCAGCTGCGCAAACTGATCCTGAGCAAGTTTTATATTAGTCTCTATAGACACACTTCTATCCCTGCAACCATAGTTCACCTCACCATGAGAAGCCCCTTTCACTACGCAGCTGTAGAAGTCTAAGATATGCCTGAAGTGCTGTCCCAGCGTAGATCCGTTAAAGACATCTAACGGCTGGACATAGTCAGCTTCTTCCAGCCGATTCAGGATATGATTGATCTGAGTAAATATATAAGTAGAACTACTTGAACAAGGCATATTCGTATGATTCTATTTAAAGATAGACTTCTTTCTTTGATGCCTTCAGCGTATTGGCGAGTAGTGACGTCACAGTCATCGGCCCGACTCCACCAGGTACAGGTGTGATAAAGGAGGCTTTGGGGCTGACTGATTCATAGTCCACATCGCCCACTAGGCGGTAACCCCGCTTTCGACTCGGATCATCTATGCGATTGATCCCTACATCTATGATCACGACACCATCTTTCACCATATCTGCGCTGATAAAATTGGGAATGCCAATAGCAGCAATCAGAATATCTGCTCGGAGTGTCTCTGCTGCCAAGTCTTTAGTCCGACTATGTGCTAAGGTCACTGTGCAGTTACCTGGCGTCCCTTTTCGACTGAGTAAGATACTCATAGGGGATCCGACTATATTGCTTCGGCCTAATACGACACAATGTTTTCCTTCTGTCTCAATCTCATATCGCTCCAGCATGGTCATGATCCCAAAGGGCGTCGCTGGCAGATAGCACGGTAGTCCCTGTGCCATGCGCCCAAAGTTCACTGGATGAAATCCATCGACATCTTTCTTCGGATCAATCGCGAGAGTCACCTTAGTCTCGTCTATGTGCTTCGGTAGTGGCAGCTGTACGATAAAGCCATCGACATCATCCTCTTCGTTCAGGTCTTTGATGATATCCAATAGCTCCTCCTCCGTGATGGAATCGTCCTTCCTGATCAGTGTAGACTCGAATCCGACCTGCTCGCATGATCTGACCTTACTTTTGACGTATGACTCACTGGCAGGGTTATTACCTACAAGTACCGCCGCCAGATGAGGGATGTTTTTTCGTTGTTCTTTCAGGGACAGGACCTCTTCTCTGATCTCCAGCTTAATGATCTCTGAGAGCGCTTTACCATCTATGATCGACATATAGATTGATTATGTATATAAAAAACTCTAATATACCAAAGAGTGATAGCAATGGCTCCTTAGCTGGTAGATAATTTGTGAACCAGTGGGTAGTAGGGCTCAAACAGTCTGGTATAGATCAGATAGAACGCACTCGCCATAGCCACACCTATAACCGCACCGATCAAAACATCACTGGGATAGTGGACGCCGACAAATACTTGCGCCACGGATATCAGCCCTGCCCACCCGAATAAAGGCAAGCGTATCAAACTAGTGAATCTGGAAAAACCCAGAATGAGAAAGAAAGACAGGGCAAAGTGATTCGCAGCATGAGATGATGGCATACTGTAACCCGCACCACAGGACACCAGCAGGTCTACATTCACTACTTCTTGTGCACAAGGCCGCGGACGTTGGATTTCTTTTTTGATGACTTGACTGGTCAGAATATCGGTAAAGCCGACTGTGATGAATAAGAACCCAATGAAAACTAAGCCCGAATAAAGCTTGAAATTTCTTAAGATGAAACTCAAGATAAAAGCATAGACTGGAAGCCAAAACCACTTCTCCCTCAGCAGTGGCATCACGCTATGCAGGATAGAGTCATTCGCACCATCATTAATCAAATGAAAAAGATACAGGTCTAAGCTCAGTAAACTATCTATCATCAGTGCATATGCTGATCTGGTAAGTAGCTCAAGATAACAAAGTGAAACGATGAGAAGCTCTAAAAATGTCCGTGAAACAAGATTTGAAATTAATTAACCTTGTTAACTAATTATTTATTTCCACATCGAGATTAATCACTACTTTTGCAGCATTTTATGTAGCCTATGACTTTAATTAAATCTATATCTGGCATCCGAGGCACCATCGGCGGTACTAAGGGCGAAAACCTAACCCCCATCGACATCGTAGAGTGTGCTTCTGGATACGGTCAGTATATCTTGAATAAAAATGGCTCTAATAAAGTCGTGATCGGAAGAGATGGTCGCATCACGGGTAGCCAGGTATCAGCGCTAGTCGTTAATACCTTACTGATGATGGGTATCGATGTCGTGGATCTGGGGCTCTCCACTACCCCTACAGTAGAGATAGCTGTTCCCTTAGAAGAAGCAGGTGGTGGTATCATTCTGACAGCCAGCCACAATCCGAAGCAGTGGAACGCGCTAAAGTTCCTTACAGAGACAGGAGAATTCATCTCAAAAGAAATAGGTGACCAAATACTGAGCTACATAGCGGAAGCAGAGATCGATTACGCAGAAGTAGACAAGCTTGGCAAGTATGCGACCGCTGATCAATACACCTCGATCCATATTGATCAGATATTAGACTTAGACATCATCGATGCAGTGCTGATCCAGAATGAACCATTCCACGTCGTCGTAGACTGCATCAATTCGACAGGAGCTGTACTTATACCACCGCTGCTGGATAGACTCCAAGTGAAATACACACTCATCAATGGAGAGATCACAGGAGAATTCGCACATAATCCAGAGCCTCTACCAAAGCATATGGTACAGCTGTCAGAGGCTGTCCGCGCTCAAAAAGCTGACTTGGGCATCTGTGTGGACCCAGATGTGGATCGACTCGCTTTCGTATGTGAAGACGGTGGGGCCTTTGGAGAGGAGTACACGCTGGTATCAGCAGCTGACTTTGTCTTAGCTAAGACTGGTGGAGATACCGTCTCTAATCTATCGTCCACCAGAGCCTTATCAGACGTGACTGCACGACATGGGCATCAGTATCATGCCTCTGCTGTAGGAGAAGTGAATGTAGTCAATCTGATGAAGTCTGTGGATGCAGTGATCGGAGGTGAAGGTAATGGTGGAGTCATTCTGCCAGCTCTACACTACGGCCGAGATGCCGCTGTCGGAATCGCCATCATGCTCAATCTTTTAGCAGAGAAAAAAGTGACACTATCAGAACTAAAGAAGAGCTATCCAGAATACGTGATCATCAAAAATAAAATCGATCTAACACCAGAAATAGATATTGATGGCCTGCTCACTAAGGTATCAGAAGCGCTCTCAGAAGAAAAGCAAAACACAGTAGATGGCTTAAAAATAGACTTTGATAATGGATGGGTACATCTTCGAAAATCTAATACTGAACCGATCATTAGAGTATATGCTGAGAGCCAAGATAAAGCTGCCGCAGATATATTAGTCAATCGTGTCATGGACATAGTCAAACAACATATATGAGAATCTACTTAGACAATGCCTCTACTACTCCAATGGACATCCGTGTCTTTGAACACATCAAACCAATGATGCTCGACACCTTTGGCAATCCTTCTTCTATACATTACCATGGCCGCCAGACCAAGGCTCTGATCGAAGAAGCCCGCAAGACCATTGCTAATGGCATCAAGGCGAGCATAGGTGAGATATTCTTCACTTCCAGCGCTACTGAAGCTAATAATATGGTCCTGATGTCAGCTGTCAGAGATCACGGTGTACAGCGTATCATCAGCTCCCCTACCGAGCATCACTGCATATTGCACACCATTGACTATCTGAAAGAAAATCATGGCGTAGAATGTACAATGCTGACTGTGGATCAATACGGGATCATTGACTATGATCAGCTGCGATCAGAGCTGAAAGGCTCCACGCAAAAGACCATCGTCTCACTGATGCATGCAAATAACGAAATCGGCAGTCTAAGTGACACTGCAGTCATATCAGGCATCTGCACCGAACATGAAGCCCTCTATCACTGCGATGCCGTGCAGACATTAGCGAAGTATCCAATCGATGTAGACCAGGTCAAATTTTCTTTCCTTAGTGGATCTGCGCATAAGTTTTATGGACCTAAAGGTGTCGGCTTCATCTACATCAATGGTGACAACAAAATCAAGCCCATGATCCATGGGGGTGCTCAAGAACGTAATATGCGGGCTGGCACAGAAAACACCTACGGGATAGCAGGCCTGGGCAAAGCATTCGAGTTAGGCCTTGCTGAAATGAAAGAGCGAAATCAAAAGACAAGTGATCTCAGGAGTTATCTGATTGATGGTGTCTGTAGTCTCTCTGACAAGATCAAACTCAATGGTACGCCAGACGGTCATTACTGCATCGCTAATATGTCATTCCCAAAAAACCCAAAGACTGACCTGATCATGTTTAATCTGGACATTGCAGGTATCAGTGCTTCAGCGGGAAGTGCCTGCAGCTCAGGTATAGAGAGTCGCTCTCATGTATTGGATGCTATATCACTACCCTCTGATGTGAATGCGGTCAGATTCTCCCTGTCTCATCATAATACCACTGAAGAAATTGACTTCCTCGTCGAGAAGCTAAAGGACATGTTCTGATGGATCAATCCGAGCTGAGGCTACATGAATCATATATCCAGAGATGCTTCGATCTAGCTCGCCAGTCAGGTAAGCACGTCAAATCAAATCCTCAAGTGGGATCGGTCATCGTCTATCGCGACAGGATTATTGGGGAAGGAGCGCATCAGCGCTTTGGAGAGGCTCATGCAGAAGCAAACGCTTTACGTTCTGTCCTGCCAGAGGATCGGCAGTACCTTCCAGCAGCCACAATCTATGTCAGCTTAGAGCCATGTAATCATACGGGTAAGACAGGCCCATGTGCTCAGGCCATTATTGACCACGGTATCAAGAGAGTCATCATGTCGGCTGTAGATCCTGACCCAAGAGTCGCTGGACAAAGCATCGACTTTCTAAGAACTCATGGCGTGGAAGTCATCACAGGCATCTTAGAGTCTGAAGGAGATGCATTGATCAGACCCTTCGTGGTCAATCAACAAGAAGCGAGGCCTCACGTGACCATCAAATATGCGCAAAGCTATGATCACTACATGGCTAAGGCTAATGAATCTGTGTGGATATCGAATCCATTCTCCAAGATCTTATCACATCAGTGGAGAGCTGAGATGGACGCCATTCTTATAGGTGTCAATACCTTACTGATAGATAATCCTGCACTGACAACCCGCTTAGCCAGAGGTGAACATCCTCTTCCAGTAGTGATCGACCCTTCACTACGAAGCGATTGGTCATCAGACTTATTCCAGTCAGATCAGCGGCCGCTCATATTCAGTGCCGTCGTAGCAGATCATGAGCGAGCGGATATCGTTCAGATCGATTTCACAGATCAACCTATTGCTCAGATCTTATCCTATCTATTCCAGGAGCATGATGTCTGTCGCCTGATGGTGGAAGGTGGACGCAAGACCATAGACAGTTTCATAGCTGAAAATCTATGGGACGAAGCGCGGGTTTTCACAGCACATCATACACTTGGAGGTGGGATCAAAGCACCCACAATTATAGGGACTAAAGTTCACGAGCAGCGCATAGACAGCGACCATTTACACTACATCTCTCGCGCTCATCCTTGAGCTTATAAGACATATCTTAAAAAAGTTAAAGTTGAATTAAAAGGCCCTACACATAAGTCATCAGCCAGCAAATAATTGTTTTTTTATATGTTAGATAGACTATATTAAATTGGCAATGATGAAATTGTATACGACTTCGATGTGTAGATTATTTTCATTTGTAGTATTACTCGTTTTCGCGGTAGCCTCTATAAGTGCCCAGAATAAGGTCAATTGGTTGACCTGGGAGGAGGTAGAAGCTAAATCTCAGATGGAGAAACGTAAGGTATTCGTAGATGTCTACACACAGTGGTGCGGCTGGTGTAAGAAGATGGACAAAGCCACCTTTCAGCAAGATGATGTTGCTTCATATCTAAATGAAAACTACTATTCAGTGAAATTTGACGCGGAGTCTAAGAAGGACATCATGATGAATGGTAAGCTATATAAGTATGTCAAAAATGGTAAACGAGGCTACCACGAACTTGCCTTAGAGATCATGAAAGGAAAGCTCAGCTACCCGACCATCGTTTTTATCGACGAGAATATGGATGTGCTACAACCTATACCAGGCTACCGAGGTCCTAGTGAATTTAAAATGATGATGACCTACTTCGCAGGAGACTATTTCAAGTCAGTCCCCTGGAAGCGCTACTCCATGTCGTACGATCCTAGCTCCGCCTTACAGAAGCCACGAGTCGTTAAAAATTAAGCTTCTATTTTACTATTTCGAATAAGCTCTTCTCTTCAACATCTATATCTTTTCTTAGTACTACTGCTTTTCTCGCAGCTCATCTTGATTCTATCTCGGATAGTCAGCACGCACACAAATTTACATTGAGTGTAGCTATTCGCATCAAGAGTTGCCTCGGATTTTAGCTGGATAAATGATACTGGAGTGGCTCATTAGAATACGCTGATATAATCCGCTGATAATCAGGGAGGACCTGCGATAGGTGATGCTCCATATGACTGATGTAGTCCAATATAAGATACGCTAAGGTCGTGCTGTCTGTCGATATTATTCTTTGGAAGCCAATGCGATCATAATTGTGCTGACTGTGCCATTCATTGATCTTAACATCACCCAGACTCAATAGAAGAGCCGCAATCTGTTCATTCATCCCAAAATACAAGGCTGTGATGGAAGACCACTCCCGATTTTGATAATCGTGTAGAATGACCTCTTCGTCCTGATGATATCCATCGAATACTAAGTGAGATTGATGCAGATAGGCTTTGAAGCGGCGATGATTGTTGATGGCGGAATCTATGAGATGGCCGATCATTTCTTTGTTTGACCATCGATCACCGGAGGGTTTGTGACTGATGGTATCTTCATCAATAAGTTCTAAGCTCTGGCGAGAGCGAGTCACTATGTCTAATATAAGATCGCAGAGATCTTTAGCATGTACCAATTAAAGTAATTGATGAGTGGGAATGAGTCAATAAAGAGGTCAGATTCTATAATCTTCGATTATGCCCGAGACTTCTTGTATTCGTTGAAGTTCATCTCTGAATATTTCTCTTCCTTGGCAAAGTCAAACTCGATCAAAATCTGATTCACCTGCTTAAAACCAGGAGAGATCATAATGCGCTCCATCTTCTCATTTAAATAGACGAATGATGGATAGCTCATTCTACCATTCAGCAGCGAGTGGGCTAACTGATGATAGCCTCTCCTACCGTTCTTCACAAACTGAAAATCGTGTCCTGAATAGTTGATGGTTTCCTTTTGTTCTGCATTGAATTTTACAGCATAGAAGTTCTCATTCAGATTCTTGACGACGGCTGGATCCTTGAAGGTAGAAGCATCCATCTTCTTACACCAGCCACACCAGGAGGTATACATATCAATAAAAATTTTCCGTGGTTCGGTCTTCATTTTAGCTTGCGCTTCTTCCCAGCTGAGCCATTGTACTCCATCAGTAGAACTCTTGATGATGGTATTTGCAGTTGTCTGAGCTTGCAGTGCTTTGTCTTGAGCCGCAATAGTCGTCGCAAATCCAAGAGAAACGAGAAGAAACAATAATCTATAAACCATGGTAAATAAGTTGATAATCAATGAAAAACGTATGATAAACAAAAATATACAATTAATCATTGAATACCAATACCCATCAAAAATAAGCATATGTGCACACAATTAAAACTCCATTATGTCTCAGATCCAGACTTAACAGGATTTTAACCGATGATGGCTTCCGATTATTTCATTCATCAAAACGCAGCTCATCCGACTCGAAGATTCAATCCAGGTATCCGATGACAAAGTCTTCTACCCCATGAGGGTAACCATTCAAAATCCTGATACTCGATGCCCCAATGGTCTGTAGTTCGCTACCGATCAATGGGACGTAATCGGTCCAATAGATAAAGTCTTGATTGACAAAAAAGTAATACAAATCATCATGCTTCCTAATGGTGATGCGATTCACCTCATCTACGAGAGAAGGCTGCTCTACCGCCCTGTAGATGAATCCGACCGAATTAGGGCCAGTAAATATTTCCATCTCCTTCAAGTGGTTCCAGATGATAAAGATAGAACTGCCAAAATCAGTTCCACCCCAGCGCAGTCCCGCACTGGCTAAGCCAGGATTCTCTAAGGTAAATTCAATCTGAAAGTCTCTACTGCCATCGATAAACTTAGTGATGTCAACGCTGTCTGCTGCCTCGATATGTAAGACCGTATCGGTCAGCATATCTTGGTGATAGTCTCTGCTGATGCCTGTCCACTCGGGCTCAGCTGTGCTTACGTCGAACAGTTCATTGATGTAATAGTCCTTTCTGGTGCCAGAGTAATTGACCACTTGGGACATCCCCGTGAGTTCGCTGCCTCCTCTCATGATGCTGTGCCACTCATTATTAGCTAACATCTCATTGCGATGTCGATAGTCCAATATGCAGTGTCCAAGCTCGTGGTAGATCAAAAACTCCTTCCCATTATCACTGAGTCGATCCCAGACATTATTGGCAATTTCGATGGTACCGTCACCATTGCAGACTCCAGCAGCATTCTCAGCATTGGTGATGGGTCCTAGCAAAATACTAAGGCCAGACTCTTCGAAATCAATCGAAACGCCCCTATCCGCTCCGTCTTGGACAAACTTATTAATATAAGGCTCAAACTCTGGAAACACACGAATCTTATCTTCTGGACTACCATCTCCACAAGCGACAAGAAAGAAGACTAACATAAGTGAGACAATCAGATTTAATCCATTCATGGTTTTAATTTTAATGGTTCATAATCTAACAATTGAGATCAGAAGATAGTTAATTTACACTCAAATCAGATCAAGCGCCGCATGACATACGAGAAAACTTTGGAATATTTATACAGCCAGCTCCCCATGTATCAGAATGTGGGTAAAGAGGCCGTCAAAAAAGACCTGAAGAACATCAAGAAGCTCTGCAAAGCCTTAGGTGATCCTCAGAAAAAATTCAAGAGCATACACATAGCTGGCACCAATGGCAAAGGCTCTACGGCTCATATCCTGGCTGCGGCATTTCAGTCTGAAGGTCTAAAGGTGGGACTCTACACTTCTCCCCACTACAAGGACTTCCGAGAGCGCATCAAGATCAACGGTAAATACATCACCAAGAAAAAGGTGACAGATTTCACCAAGCAGGTGGAGGCTGAACTATCAGACATCAAAGCCTCCTTCTTTGAGATCACTGTTGCCTTGGCTTTCGATTATTTTGCAGAAAAAGAAGTCGACATCGCCATCATAGAGACTGGCCTGGGCGGGAGATTAGACTCCACGAATATCTTGAAGCCGGAACTCTCCGTGATCACTAACATCAGTCTGGATCACGTAGACATGCTGGGAGACACCAAGCTAGAAATTGCTGGAGAAAAAGCAGGCATCATCAAGACTAAGGTACCTGTCATCATCGGCGAGCAAGACGAAGAAGTCCATGCTGTCTTCGTAGAGAAAGCTAAAAAGACAAAAAGCAAACTCAAGTTAGCGCAGGAGATCATCAAAATCAAAGCTGGCAAAGAAAGCAACAGCCATATACATGCATCATTCAAGTACCTGCAAAAGCGTATCCACCTTAATGCGGAGGTGGTAGGCCCATACCAAAGTAAAAACCTGCAGACAGCGCTTGCTGCCTACCTCTACTATCGCGCAGAGATAGAAGTACAAGATGTAAAATGGGACAAACTGAAGGCTACGCTCGCTGAGCTCAAAAAAGCCACCAACTACCAAGGCAGATGGCATATTCTCTCAGAATCTCCACTGACCATCACGGATAGCGCACACAATAAGGAAGGAATCAGTCTCATCACCTCCAGAATCAGAACGATGAACTACGCACAGCTGCATCTGGTCCTTGGATTTGTGTCAGATAAGGACTGGCAAGGCTTACTGAAACTCTTTCCCAAACAAGCCCACTATTACTACGCCGCACCTCAGATCAGAAGAGCACTGGATCGTAAAGCACTGGAGTCATTTGGTAAAGCATCAGGTCGTCTGGGGCGCAGCTACCAATCAGTGGAATCAGCCATTAGAGCAGCTCAGGAGGCAGCAGAAGCAAATGACCTCATCTTTATTGGAGGCAGCACCTTCGTGGTGGCAGAAGCTTTATAAGCCTCCATGTATCACTCCAAAAATAGAATATTGGATAGATATTGATCAACATTAATCATCAGATGGGGTTTATAAAACTAAATAGCCCTAATTTTGCAGCATCCATGCATGATCAGCTATTAGTGAGGATAATCTAAGGTATGAGCAGAGACAAAAAATCAGAAACATTAGTCATACAGGGTGAAGCTATGATCCCTACAGATCATGGCGAATTCAGAATGATAGCCTACTCTAATAATGCAGAGGATCGAATGCCCCACATGGCCCTCTTTCATCCCGCCACCAGGACTGATGAAGTCGTCAATGTCAGGATTCAGTCCGAGTGCATCACAGGTGAGGTCTTCGGCTCTAACCGCTGTGAGTGTGGAGAGCAGCTCGATCAATCACTGCACTACATCGGCCAGCATACAGGTATTTTAATCTACCTCAGACAGGAAGGAAGAGGCATCGGCATCATCAATAAGCTACACGCCTATGAGAAGCAAGATGCAGGTTATGATACTGCTGAAGCTAATAAAGTACTGGGCTTCGCCATTGATTCTCGAAAATATGACGCCGCTATCCAAATACTTCTGGATTTAGGCGTGACGAAAATTAACCTCCTGACTAACAATCCAGATAAGCTCGCAGCATTTGACAGTTCAGAAATAAGCATCATAGAAAGACTACCTCTCCAAATCGATCCTAAAAAAGAAAATCGAGAATACCTCAAAACGAAGAAAAATACCTTCGGCCATCATTTGGATCTGGTCTGACCTGACAGCCTATATCACAAGTGAAATAATCAGATTATATTAGCCCCTGATCTGATAACTGAAAGACATGAATAGATGCGAATGGTGTAGCTCCTCTGAACTGTATATAGACTACCATGACACCGAGTGGGGCGTACCAGAATATGATGACCAAGCACTTTTCGAAATGCTCTGTTTGGAGGGAGCTCAGGCGGGCCTTAGTTGGATTACGGTATTGAACAAAAGAGAAAACTACAGGCTTGCTTTTGATCAGTTTGACGCTAGAAAAATGGCTCGATACACTGACAAAAGAAAAGCAAAACTGATGACCAACGCTGGCATCATCCGCAACAGGCTGAAAATTAAAGCCTTCGTCAATAATGCAAAAGCCTACCTCGCGATCAAAGAATCAGGGATGACTTTCGCTGATTACATTTGGAAATACACTGATGGAAAGCCCATCATAAATCACCATAAGTCGATGTCAGATGTACCTGCTAAAACAGAACTCAGTGACCGCATGAGTAAGGACTTAAAGAAGGCGGGCTTTGGCTTTGTAGGCAGTACCATCCTCTACGCCTTCATGCAAGCCTCAGGCATGGTCAATGATCATGTGACGACCTGCTTTAGGCACCAAGAAGTGATTACGTCGTAGAAACTACTGTGTGGAGTCAAAGCTATATTAGGTCGAAGTTTAGCTCTTCATTGACATTTGACTATTCTTCTCCTTTTTCCTTGACTTACGATAAGACACATGATCTAAATCAAAATAGTAACTTGTATATATATGTTTACATTAGAAATACTCACTAAAGACTTACACCACAACACGCAATTCTTGCAAAGTACCCTCGATAGCATACCAGACGCTATCATGAAGCATAATCCAGCTCCAGACAAATGGTCAATTTTAACTATCCTGGATCACCTGCGAGTGACTGATCAGAGTATTCTCAGATTAGGCCAATCTGAAGCTTCTCCCACTGAGCGCGATGCCATGATTAATATTAATAAGGTGAAAAAAGTCTTTCAGAATCACGAGCTTCAGCTGCCTGCTCCTAATGCAGTGCTGCCAAAGCATGATGATAAATCCAAGGAGGAGCTAATCACAGAACTGAAAGATATTAGAAAGGCGACCTTGGCTCAGGGTGAGTCCTTAGGATGGAATGGAGTTTTATCCAACTTCTCCCACCCGATCACTGGCACCATGACGAGGCTAGAATGGCTATACTTTTGCATCTATCACACCGAAAGGCACATCTACCAGATCGAAGGAATAAAAAATAAGCTCTTAGCAAAGAAGTGAAACGCAGTAATAATATGACATTCCAACTCTGGCAATGCACGAGTAAAGCAAGGGCCTAACATGACAAAAGCTGCGCATGTTAATGCGCAGCTTTCTACAAATTCACTTTGGACCTTTCTATTTTGATATCATCTTTCTCACCAGTCCGATGATGGCCATCAATGCACCACCTCCTACACCACCACTAGCCAACGATCCGAGAATGCCGGCTGCATCCATGCCTCCGTCACCAGTCATGGCGCCCATACCTAATGTACTTAGTATAGTTCCTCCTAAGCCTCCCCCAGCGATACCTGCTATAGAATTACCAAGCGTCCCTAAAGAAGAATTTTTCATTAAAGCCCCAGCGACATTGCCGCCAATAGCTCCACTTGCTAAAGAAATTAAAGTTCCGATCATTGTTTTGGTTTAATTACTACGTTAAAAATATATTCGAACTAATAGAGATGAACAGCAATATAATAAACTACCCACTTAATCTATAATAAAATATTAATTCAATTAATTAATCGAAGTCAAAATTTTATTCCCAGCCGTATAATTCATTACAATAACGATCATGTTATATGCTTTTCTTTAGATAAAAGTTAATTGAGATATGTAATTCGTTCTTCGCTATTAAAATAAGAAAATGTAGTGCAAAAGAATGTCATTTATTAACTACCTTATTCTCTCAGTTAACATAATTACACAATGAAAAGAAGAAAACTCATTAAGATCAGTGCGTATTCTGCTACTGCACTATTCGCAGCGCCACTATCAGCTGTTCTGATTTCTGGATGCAAGACTGATGGCTCCCTGGAAGTCAACTTAGATGACCACAATTCTCCTGTGTATTTTAGTCAAGAGCAATATGAGTTCATTAAGTCCATCGCAAATACACTCTTACCAGAGACGGATACTGTAGGTGCAGAATCAGTAGGGGTAGCGCAGATTATGGATGGCATATTAGCTCAGGTATTCACTGAAAAGCAAAAAAAAGAATACACCGATAAGATTTCAACTTTGATGAATACTATCAATAAGGACAATGAAAATCGCACTTACAGCAGCTTAGATACTGATGCTCAGAGCGCATACTTGACTAAGATGGATCCGATCTGGAGAGACTCAGAGGCTGGCAATGAAACGGGGCAGATCTATCAGGACCTAAGATCAAGGATCATCAGCACCTACTTAGCTACTGAAGAAGTAGGTACGACATTACTTAACTATCTGCCCGTGCCTGGAGAATACCAAGCATGCATCACACTTGAAGAAGCGGGCGGCAAAGCTTGGACACTATGATGTACTACAACAGCAATAAAAACGAAGAAGATACTTATGATGCTATCGTCATCGGATCAGGTATCAGCGGAGGCTATGCAGCGATGGAGCTGTGTAAGAAAGGATATAAGACCCTGGTACTCGAAAGAGGCCGGATGATCGAACATGGTAATTATCCTACCGCTTCATTGGATCCTTGGGAGTTAGAAAATAATAATGCTGTATCCGCAGAAGAAATAGCATCTCATTACTTTTTACAGAATCGGCTATCCTGGTGGGTCAATCAAGATAATAAGCACTTCCTAAATAAAGATGATGAGTACCCGTATGAGGAAGTCGAAGGCACACGATTTGACTGGATACGGGGGCATCACGTCGGTGGCAGATCCCTGATGTGGGGCCGACAGTGCTACAGATGGAGTGATATAGACTTCGAAGCGAATGCTAAAGAAGGCATCGCTGTCGACTGGCCGATCAGGTACCAAGACATCAAACCCTGGTACGACTATGTGGAGACTTTTGTCGGTGTATCAGGTCAGAAAGAAGGTCTGAAGCAAATACCTGATGGTGTCTTTCTGCCCCCATTTCCACTGAACTGCGCTGAAACTCACATGAGAGAGGCCGTATCTAAAAAATACCCTAAGAGGCTTGTTACCCCTGGCAGAGTCGCTAATCTAAGCGTGTATAAACCGGAAGTCCATAAAGGATCACGTGGACAGTGCCAGACCAGGAGTCGCTGCTGGAGAGGCTGTCCCTACGGTGCATATTTCAGCAGCCAGTCAGCCACACTACCCGTGGCAGAAGAGACGGGTAATCTTTGGCTTAGACCTAACAGTATCGTACATGAGATTGTATTCGATCCAAAGACCAGGCAGGCTACAGGTGTCAGAGTCAGAGATTCTGAAACGGGAGAGGACTTTGAATTCATGGCCAAGATTATCTTCTGTAATGCCAGTACTGTCGGCACCACCGCTATCTTATTGAATAGCAGATCTGATGCATTCCCTGATGGTTTGGGCAATCAAAGTGGAGAGTTAGGCCACAATATGATGGATCATCACTACGGCATGGGAGCTTCTGGGACCTTGGAGGGATTTGAAGACACTTATTATAAAGGCCGAAGACCTACAGGCTTCTACATACCGCGATTCCGAAATATCGATGCTAGTACGAAAATGAAAGACTTCAATCGAGGTTATGGCTACCAGGGAGGTGCATCCAGAGGCAAAGGTCATTCAGACTTGGGTCCGGGCGCAGCACTAAAAGCCGATATACTCAAGCCAGGTCCGTATCAAATCAGGATGACCTGCTTTGGCGAACTACTCCCCTATCACGATAATAAAATGTTTCTTAATTATGATAAAAAAGATAAAAATGGGATGCCCATCATCACCTTTGATACGAAACTAAGAGACAATGAGCAAAAGATGAGAAAAGATGGTGTGACCTGTGCTGAAGAAATGCTGGAAGCGGCTGGCTGCAAGAATATCAGCTCATATAATAGTGAGACTGCCGTAGGCGCCTGCATCCACGAGATGGGCACTGCGAGAATGGGCAGAGATCCCAAGACCAGTGTGCTCAATCAGTGGAATCAAATGCATGAGGTCAATAATGTATTTGTCACCGACGGAGCGTGTATGACCAGTTCTGGCACACAGAATCCATCCATCACTTACATGGCTCTTACAGCAAGAGCTGTAGACTATGCGCACAAGCAGCTAAACAAAGGAGAAATATAGTCAAACATAAAACATAGGGGAATATAACATACGAATCATCATCATTCTATACCACATACCCTATGAAAATATTGAGCCTCCTGGCAGCCACACTCTTGCTACTATCATGTGATACAGAAATACAAGAGGCAATTAGCATCAATGATGACCTGCTGATCAATTGCTGGATCCACGCACACGAAGAAGATCCAGCTGACGACATTGATCTCTACATTGTATGTGATGCGAATGACTTACCTATCAGCAGATTTAGAAAGACCATAGATTTGAGATCCGATGGCACAGCCACTTACTTGGTCCTGTCTCCTATAGACGCTCACTATACAGAAGAAGGCAGCTGGAACTTTGACTTAGCAAGCCAGACCCTAGAGATACTGAATGCTGATGGAAAAATCCACTTGTCCCAAACAGTAGTGCTGCTCAATGACGCTACAGTACAACTTAGCGAATCACAATAAGCTCAGGATATTTCTCTAAGAATTGCTGGCGCTGATCTGTATCTTTTAGAATAGACAAAACCGAAGCGGCAGCATCAGCCATCATACATGTCGAAGCTTTCACGACTGATACGCCAGGATCAGTGATACCATAGCCAGATCGCGGATCTATAATGTGCGAATACTTTAGGCCATCAGCATGGAGATATTGATAAGCCGAACCAGAGCTGGCTACCGCCTCGTGCTGTAGAAAAAGTACTCGTTCCAGACCATCCGCAGCGATCTCCCAACCGACTCTTCCTGGTGGCGCGTCTCCAGCATAAATATCCCCTCCACCATCTACCAAAGCGGTAGCCAAATCATGATCCAATAAAACCTGATAGGCTTCATCAACAGCATAGCCCTTGGCTATACCTCCGAAATCGAGGCTAAGAGTGCCAGATAGCATGACAGTCTGCTGTGTAGAGTCCAGCACCATCTTATGATCTGCTATAGCTAATAGAAGACGATCAATCAGCTGTCCATCTGGCAGCTCTTGTCGTCGTATGGCTCTACGCCAGAGCTTAGTCAAACTACCGATGCTCACATCAAAGGCACCGCTGCTGTGTCTCTTTAACTCTTCAGCCATGTGTAGGAGTGTCCACAGTTCATCAGAGACCTTGACACTGCGAGACTCGATGGCCGTAGTCGCTAATCTGCTGATCTCACTTGTCTCATGATAATTACTAAATATTTGATTGAGTTCTTCTACTCTTTGGAAGGCTGCCTGGGCACCACCATCTGCTTTGGCTCGCGAGTCACTGTAGACGATGATCCTGAATGAGGTACCCATCATGGGCTTCTCATACTTAAATTCTGTTAGAAGACTTTGCGAAGCAAGCTGAATGCTGAAGCCTAATAGAAATAGGCAAATCGAAAGAAACAACTTCATATCAACCGCCGAGTACCATATCCCAAAATGCTTGCTGCTCTTCAGGAGAAGGTGGCACGGCTGGCTTCACAATTCTAAATCCTACGAATGGAGAATCAGTATTCCACCAGAAACTTTTGGGAATCTGAGGATCCCTTTCTTTCCACTTAAAGCTTGACTTGATACGACAGGTGCAACTATGCTTTTTAACGCCGTCATCCCACGAGCCACCACGGACTGTCCGAGGATGAAGCGATGTCGGTTTGATCCACGGATTAATGGCCTGATCTTCGAAGCTTGCATAAGCATCCTCCGTATACTCATCAAGTGTCCACTCAGACACATTACCTATCATATCATGCAGGCCCCATGGATTAGCTGCTTTGCTACCCACCTTATGGTATTTCTCCATGCTGTTATCATAGTGCCAGGCATAGCGATCTAATGAATCCTTATTCTCAAAATATAGGCTTTGCCCAGTCCCCGCCTTACATGCGTATTCCCATTCAGCCTCTGTGGGTAGACGATAGAAGTCACCTGTTTTTTCACTCAGCCATTTACAATATTGGAGTGCAGCCAGCTGGGTCATGCTGACAGCCGGATAGCCATTTTCGCCCATCCCAAATGTAGGATCTTCATAAGGTGGGCTCGGTCTGGCGTAAGCATCCACGTCCCATTCTGGTTGATCAGCAGGCGCTTTATCTAAGTTCTTCTTACGATAGATTTTATATTCGTCAAATTTGACTTCATGTACCCCTATCCAGAATGATTCGATCCTGATGTTTTTTTGTGGCCCTTCATCAGCAGAACGATTGGGTACATCTGAGGGAGTGCCAATGGAAAAAGTCCCTGCTGGTAGTAATGCCATGGTATAGTTCACATCGGTGCCAGGGATGGCGTAGGCTTTCTTTATAATTTTTGCGACTGTCTCCTTTTTGATTTTCGCATCAGAATCCTTAGCTAGGGTAGCAGAGGAGCTGCAAGAGTTCACGAAGCTTGCTAAGGCTAACAGCAAGGCCATAGCAGCAGAAGATTGTAGTATTTGTCTCATTCTGATTTTAAATAAGTGAAGCTAAAGTGGACCGTGATATCATCACCTGTCTTAATCTGTCCAAACATTGCCGATGGAGGCTCTATCCCAAAGTCCGTCATTTTCATAAGCTTTGAACCGGAAAATGTGATCTTATCATCTTCTAATAAGGCCCCTCCCTCTATGTCCAAAGTCTGGCTCACGCCAGCAATACCGAGATCACCGACCGCAGTGAAAGGAACTTCAACACCTTCGACGAGGGTCACAGAGACTGGATCTTTCATCTGATAGTTGACATAGGGTTGTTGCTCGGCTAAAAGAGCTTTTTTTATTTTACCATTCATTGCAGGACCTCTGCCTCCGTCCATCGACTCCACAGCTACCCGAAATGAAAATTCTTCAATTGTCAGATCGAGATCGGCCAGCTTAACTTCAGCTGGATAGTCTTCGATTTGCTTAGCTTCCACAGTCCAGTCATGAAGTGTAGAACTCCCCACAATAGACATAACAGGCGAACCTTCTACCAGCTGAAAGACCTGAGCGTATGTAGGGCTTATCCAGCAGTGCAGTAAAAAGATGAGACTTAAACACAATTTCATTTATTCTAAATTTTAGGGCATATTCTTTATCGATAGTTTAAAACCACATTCATCCACCTCCATATCACCGACTCTACCAAGATTATTCATAACAGTAATTATCCTGCTTGATATCTGATCAGCTTATGACCAAGTCCAAGTGTCAGATCGGCAAATGTATCTACCAACACTTTAATCGCTATATCGTAATAGCACTTGGAATTATCAACAAGATAATATAACAAAAGAGCTTAAAAGAAGTCACAAATATCTTAAATTACATTTAACAAAATTATCGCTTATGAAGCCCCTTGGTCAATCCAGAAGAGAATTTGTCAAAAAGTCAAGTGCCACCTTATTGGGATCTGCGCTTTCGTTCAATATAGTCAAAGCAAATCCGATGAAAAAACACCTCAATGCAGATACCCTAAAAGTGGGACTGATCGGTTGTGGTGGAAGAGGTACAGGCGCAGCTGTCCAAGCGACGAAGGCGGAAGACAATGTATTATTGACAGCCATGGCAGATATCTTCCCAGATAAATTGGAAGCATCGCATAAAAATTTACTGCTGGAAAATCCAGATAAAATCCAAGTGGCAGAAGACCAAAAGTTCATTGGATTTGATTCATACAAGAAGGTGCTGGAAAGTGATGTCGATGTGGTGCTCCTGACGACACCGCCAAGTTTTAGACCCGGTCACTTAGCAGCTGCAGTAGAAGCTGGTAAACACATCTTCTGTGAGAAACCAGTCGCAGTCGATGCGCCAGGCATCAGAAGCGTCATACAGACAGCGCAAAAAGCAAAACAAAAAGGACTATCACTGATGTCAGGCTTTTGCTGGCGTCATGATAAGCCAAAGCTAGCGACCTATGAAAGACTGCTGGGTGGTGAGATCGGTGATATCCATACCATCTATAACACCTATAACACAGGCGCGGCCTGGTATCGAGATAGAAAGCCGGAATGGTCAGACCTCGAGTATACACTAAGAAACTGGATGTATTACAATTGGATCTCAGGCGACCATATCGTAGAGCAAGCCATACACAGCTTGGACCTCATGTCTTGGGCTATGGGTGATGTCATGCCCATCAGTGCCACCGGTACAGGCGGCAGACAGAGTAGGACAGAAGAAAAATATGGAAATATATACGACCATTTCTCTACCATATTCGAATACGGTGATGGACGAAGAGGATTCCATATCAGTAGGCAGCAAGAAGATTGCTCCAGAGCCTACAGCATAGACATGATGGGTAATCAGGGTAGATGTGAAGTGGATGTGTTTAAGAAGCACTACATCACGGGTAAGTCTGGTGACTGGAAGTGGGATGGCGAGTGGAGTAACATGTACCAAAATGAGCACGATACTTTATTCAAATCAATCAGAGATAACGATCCATTCTCTGATGGTGTCCGTATGGCTAATAGCACCATGCTGGCAATCTGGGCCAGAATGGTCGCGTATACGGGTAAGACGATAACCTGGGATGAAGCCTTCAATTCTCAAGAAGTATTAGGGCCTTCTATTGAGGAATACAGCTGGGATCTGACCTGGCCCACTCCGCCTGTCGCTAAGCCTGGTATTAGCTCATTTATATAATGCATGAAGTGATGGATAGACGATATTTTTTGAGTCAATCAGGTTTAGGTTTATCATCCATTGCTGTGGCACAGATGGCTGATCTAATCACTCACACTAGTAGAGCTACTGAGCCTCCTCTGAAGTATAAAAGTGTAAAGTATTGGATGATTGAAGATGGGGTCACCGTCTTAGAAAAATTCCAACTGGCTAAAGACATAGGCTTTCATGGCATCGAATTAGATTGGCCCCATGAGCTTGACGAAGATGAAATATTAGAAGCTCGTGACAAAACAGGGATCCTGATACCCGGCGTGATCAACTCTGTCCATTGGAAGCAGCCACTCTCTCATGCTGACCCAGCCGTCAGACAAACCTGTGTCGACGCCACCATAGAAGGGCTGCATAAAGCTAAGCTATACGGTGGAGACACGGTACTACTCGTCGCTGGAGTGGTCAATGCAGAGATCAGCTATGCGGAAGCTTGGGATCGATGCACTACGGAAATCAAAAAGATACTACCTGCAGCACATCAGACGGGCGTAAAGATCGCAATAGAAAATGTATGGAATAACTTCCTGATCAGCCCACTGGAGGCTGCCAGGTTTGTTGATCAGTTTGACAGCGATCATATCGGCTGGTATTTTGACATTGGAAATATCGTACGCTATGGATGGCCTGCTCACTGGATAGAAGCCTTAGCAGAGCGGATCATTAAGATAGACATCAAAGACTACAGCCGCAAAAAGCAAGTGGACGAAGGGATCTGGGAAGGCTTCAAAGTGAAGCTGGGCGAAGGTGACAGCGACTGGCCTGCGGTGAATCGAGCGCTGAGCAAAGTCGGCTACAAGTCTGGCTGGGGATCTGCTGAAGTCTCAGGGGGTGATCGCGCCCGACTGCAAGAGATATCTAATCGAATGGACACCCTGTACTCCATGTAACTGATATTAAATTAAAAAAGCAATCATTAAATCAAACGTATGGCTATTAGAATATTAGTAGTGGGATGTGGTAATATGGGTAAGTCGCACGCCAAAGCTTACCACAAGCTCGAAGAATTTGAGATCGTCGGATTAGTGAGCCGAGGTGAGGAGAGCCGAAATCAGCTCTCAGAACTCCTTGGTGGCTACCCTACTTACGGTGACTATCATACCGCTCTGGCAGAAACGAAACCTGACGCCGTATCCATTAATACGTATCCAGATACTCATGCATCCTACGTGATGAGCGCCTTGGATGCAGGAGCACATGTATTCGTAGAGAAGCCCTTAGCTAATACCGTGGAAGAATGCTTAGAGATACAGCGTGCAGTAGAGGCATCTGGCAAAAAACTGGTGATCGGCTATATACTACGGGTGCACCCTACCTGGACTACTTTCATTGATCAGGCTAAGCTCTTAGGTAAGCCACTCGTGATGCGTATGAATCTGAACCAGCAAAGCCACGGTGAGACATGGCAGGTGCATAAAAATCTGATGCAGAGCATGTCACCCATCGTAGACTGTGGCGTCCACTATGTAGACATCATGTGCAGTATGACAGGCGCGAAGCCTACTTCTGTCAGTGCTATTGGCGCTCGACTCACTGATGACATCGACCAGGAGATGTACAATTATGGACAGCTCCAGGTCAGATTTGATGATGGCTCCGTGGGCTGGTATGAAGCTGGGTGGGGGCCGATGATGAGCGAGACGGCCTACTTCATCAAGGATGTGATCGGCCCCAAGGGCTGCGTCAGCATCGTAGATAAGAATCCACAACAAGATGGTGTATCCTCAGACACAGTGGACGCACACATCGGCACTAATGCCCTACTCGTCCACTCCAGTCTGACGAATCCAGATGGATCATTCTCCAAAGCAGATCATTACATTGATACCAGCGACGAGCCCGATCATGATCAACTGTGTGAATTAGAGCAGCAGTACTTCCTTCGTGCCATTCGAGAAGACGTCGATCTATCTGATCATTTAAATGATGCCATCAATAGCTTACGGATAGTACTGGCGGCGGATGAATCCGTTAAGACTGGACGGACAGTGTCTCTGTAAAGAATAGACTCCTCATCTCGCTTATCTTCATGAAGTGCTTCAATCTTATGAAAGATCACAATCAAAGATGCAGTGGTAATGATGACTGAGGCAAAATAAATTAATAACATATTATAATATTTTATAATGCAATATTATTCAGCCTCGTGCAGTATATTTGCACGATAAATACTATCATATGGCTACTAACAAACATGCCCTTATCAGATATCGCGTCATAGACCGGTGTCTTCGCAATGTGGACGAGCAGTGGAACTGGGAAGCTCTGGCGCAATCCTGCGCTGATGAGATCGAAGACATCATGGATGAGCGTGTGACCATATCGCAGCGCACCATCAAGGGAGATCTACAAAATATGCGACATGATAAGGCCTTAGGCTACTTCGCACCCATAGATTATGATCGCAAAGAAAAAAGTTACTATTACTCTAAGCGCGGCTACTCCATCACAGAATCCCCCATTAATAAGTCGGATAGAACGCAACTGAATCAGATGATCAGTCTCATGAGGCAGTTCACCGGATTCACTTACCTTCAAGGGATTGGTAATATCATTCAAAAAATGGAGCTTCTGGTATTTGAATCATTTAAGAAAGAGAAGCAGCTCGTCCATCTGGATCAGCCTGTAAATATTCCTGGACAGAATTGGCTAGATCAAATATACAAAGCCATAGATACTGAGCAAACTATCATCATCAAGTATCAGGCCTTTGGAAAAGACGCTTATGAGACCATCATCAGCCCGTATTTGCTCAAAGAGTACAATCACCGCTGGTACCTGTATGCCTACAATCATGAAAAAAAAGGCATGAGGACCTATGGTTTAGAGCGCATCCATCAACTTAAAGATTCGCTTGCTGACTACATAGCTAATACCTTCTTTAATCCATCAGATTACTTTAATGACTTAATCGGTGTCAGTCTGGATCCAGGCTCTAAAAAAGTAAAAATTAAATTTGAAGTCGGTTCAGGCTCGATCAATTACATCAAAACACAAGCCATTCATCATTCTCAAAAGCTGATTAAAGAAGGCAAGAAAACTGCAGTATTCCAGATTGAAGTCTATCCTAATTATGAATTGGAGAGTACATTCCTCTCTTTTGGAGAAACGATAAAAGTCATAAGTCCCAAATCTGTTTTAAAAAGGCTCACAAAACGAATTCAAAAAATGAATGATATGTATCAAGCTTGATCTCTCCATTTTGAGGATCATCTTTTATAGTGACCAATGCATCGTGAAGTTTTCCTCTATTGAATTGGCCACCTTTTAATGCATCAATGTCTATCCATCAGCTAATAAGCGTATCCCTTAATAGATTATTAATAATAGTTATTTATAACTCAAGTCCTTATCTACATAATCGAGATGATCACTCAGACCTGTCAATTCCCATTGGCCAAGGGCAATGGGAATATTACCGATGGAATTCAGGCGATCAAAGAAATCCTTCAAGCTAAAGCTATCGCCACTTAATTCTTTCAGACGGGCATACTCAGCCATTGCCTCCTCTACTAAATATTTTCCTGTGATGTAACTGGTGCCATAACCTGGCTGTCTAAGATAAAGATGCTGCTCGAAGATGAGTAGTTCTTTTTCTGTCTTCATCCATCCTCTTGGAGTGTATTCTGAATGTATTCCACCTGCTTCTTCCATACTCATAAGGTTAGCATGTGCATAGAGTGAGCCCAATCCTCTAGCTGCTCTTTGAGCAATCATAATGTACACGATTTCTTTCACTCGCGGGTGATCATCATACAGCCCTGCTTGCATAAACATTTCTTCTACCGCCGTAGCTACACCTTCACTCCGCGAGTCAAATATATTATATAGTAACGGTAGCTTTCTGATCTCACTGGAGTGTGGCTCGGTATCCATTCTTGCTAACTCAAACCAATGATAGAAGTGCGAGTAAAGAGGTCGAGGATCGTAGTGAGCCGTGATCCAGAAGAAATTACGCTTCTCCTCTGGCACATAAGTACCTAAATGTTCTCGTAGAGCAGGTTCGAAATAATCTTCTACAGTCAAAATATCTTCTTCCTTGAGAAATGTCATCAAGCTTTCTGCGGCCATCTCAGCAAGGGCGTAGTAAGCTTCTGCACTGTTAGCAGCTTCTAATTTTGGTAGCTTTCTATTTCGATGTTCTTCTAACTTAAGTGCTGACCAGGCTCGACTCAACTCTCTTTTAAGAATCATCACTTCATCTTCCCATGTGAGAGGTACTAAGTGCACATTTTGCAAGTACCAAGTGTAATTATCTTTCCCTATACCAGACGGCTGATCCTTAAAACGTGCTTGTGCTTCTAACCATTGAGCCAATTCATCTGTGGCTCTGATGGCTTCATTTATGCTGCTAACTAAAATCAGATTTGTGCTGACGCTATCCCTCACCAGTAATTCTCTTAGTACTTTAGACTGGTTTCTGATATCACGAATACCCGTGACCCAGAGGTCTTTGGCTTGCCCTGTTAGATTTAGCTTAGCTTGTGCTGATAGAGCTGGGATGACTTGCAGGTCGCTCGTCAGCCTCTTAGCTTCTTCCATGGATAAGGGAAAATTATACGTCCATAGTTCAGTCGTCATATGATGTGTCGGCCCCTCATGCGCTGGCACATCAGATCGGTATGTCCACACGGTCTTATAAAATGCGGGATCTCTTGACCAAGGTCGAAGTACGTGATGATTGAAGTCATATCCGTTCATTTCGGCCCACACGATCGTCCAGTCTATCTTTTCCTGTATGGACCAGCCCACTGTATCTATTGATCGATGCCTGTCGCTTAGATTAAGAAACTCTGGCCACCTCGCTTCGAATGTTTGCTCGGTGTAATCAGGCGCTCCATTTCTAAGAGGAGGCTTCTCGAACGAGCGCCATTCTCTAAATAACTCTTCAAGTAATTGATTGCTATTTTCCGAACTGTTGTTTACATTTTCGTTAGTCTGAGCTGCTACACTAAAGACAGCGAAACTAAGTACCAGCCAGTATGTGATGATCACTTTATATTTCATCTCTTATTATATTTGACTTCTGAAGATACATATCTTGCTGTTAATAATAGATTCACTTCATTGGATAGATAGGATATCAATTCTAAAAAAGGGAATCAGTTTTAATTTCAGCTTACAGCTCTTCTTGTCACCTTGTAGCTTGAAGCGGTCATTTGATATTTTGATCTAATGCCATTATTTGCGCTTTCCATTGAGCGCTACTATCCATTGAGCGCTACGCCACCTTACGCTTGGATTTCTTACATGTTATCCAGATTTCTGAATGAGCTGAAAATGTCTTAGCTTAAAGAGTTGATTCACACGATCTGAGTCATTGACTTCCAATAGCTTCAAATTGATTATCTATGATAAAAAAGATACTGCGATTATTTTTGATTGGCCTCATGCTGTTTGGTCTTTATGGCGCATATAGATATTATGAGCGTTACCAAGAAGATAAAAGGAGAGCAGCTTATTATGAAAATCTTGTAGACACAGCTTCGCCTACGGTCACTGTCTTGAGGGACTCTATCTATGTCGATTATCGCAATGAGAAAAAGACGATTCATATTTATGTCCCTCCGCAGTATGAGAAAGATACAGTAACGAGATATCCAGTGATGTACTTTATGGATGGAGAAGCGTCTTTTAATGACCTGGAAAATATGGGGCCCGAATGGCAAATTGATGAGGTCATCAATGCTGCCTCAGTCTCCAATCAGCCTACAGCGATTGTCATTGGTATTAATCAAGCGAAAGACAGAGATGCCGAGTATACGCCTTTCATCAATGAAGACAATCCAGATGCACATGGCGATAAATTTGCCGAATGGGTCGCTACTGATCTGAAGGCATGGGTCGACACTCACTATCGCACTAAGACTGACCCTTCGTCGACCACGATTGGTGGTATTTCTAGAAGCGGAATGATGGCTTACTACATGATGATGGCCTATCCTAATACATTTGGCAATGCAGTCATACAGTCTCCTGCGATGTGGGTAGATTACGAAAAATTGCTTGCCATGGAATTAACCAAGAATCAATTATCTGACAAGAAAGTCTTTATAAGTGTGGGCGATAGAGAAGGTAGAATCATGATTCCACACGCAAAAGCGATCTATCAAAAATTCAAAGTAGCAGGCCTACCTGAGGATCAGCTGCACTTCACTTTGATCAAAGGTGAAGGTCACTGGCATGTAACTTGGCGTAAGTCCTTTGCGCTGGCTTACCCATGGCTGATGGATTATTAAAGTGGAGCCTGGGGGAGTCGAACCCCCGACCTCTTGACTGCCAGTCAAACGCTCTAGCCAACTGAGCTAAGGCCCCATTTTGAGTTTGGTCTAAGGATAGTTGTTCATCTGATCAGATCGAGCATCTATGGACTAAAGACCTTTACATACTATTTTCTTAACACTATAATAGAAGTTGGCAGAATCACCAGTCTTCTATAAATCTAAGACATAATACGTCTGATACAGCGTGATTCTATAATCACGCATCTTACATGGATCAAAAATAAAAAATTGGCAACTCTATTACTAGAATTGCCAATCTTATTTTCATAGCCTATCAATTTAGGCTGTTTCTCTATTCATATATGATCTACTCGATCACAATCATCTTCTTCGTCGCTGTGAAGTCTCCGCTTTCTAACTGGTAGTACAGCACACCACTCACTCGCAGCTCTGACTTCGTCAGCGTCAGCTCATTGTAGCCCTTTGCGTACTCGCCTTCGATGCGCTTCACTTCTTTACCCGCCAGATCATACACTGTCAGCGTCGCTGCTCCACCCTGTGGTAGCTGGAAGCCGATCGTCGTACTACTCTCGAAGGGGTTTGGCTGGTTCTGGAA
>CALFUK010000025.1 GCA_937929945.1 uncultured Saprospiraceae bacterium | reverse complement strand
TTACCATCATGAGCTATTAGAGCGATTGTTTTCATATGTTTATATTTCAGGTCGAAATGCCTGTCAGCAAATAGCTAAGTATAATCATCCCCTTGGGTGTCTTAACTATCTACGTCATAGACGTTTCATATGTTTAAATTTCAAGGCGAAATGCCGATCAGCAAATAGCTAAGTTTACTCATCCACTTGGGTGTCTTAACCATCTACGGCATAGACGTTTCATATTTTTAAATTTCAGGGCGAAATGCCTGTTAGCAAATAACTAAGTTCAATCATCCACTTGGGTGCCTTAGTCATCTACGGCATAGACGTTTCATGCATTTCTGTTTTATGACTCGATGTCTATCAATTAATTCGAAGCATCATCTTCGATACGAGTACCTTCATATGTTTAAATTTCAGGGCGAAATGCCAATCAGCAAATAACTAAGTTCAATCATCCACTTGGGTGTCTTAATTATCTACGTCATAGACGTTTCTGATAAGAGCCCGATCGGCCTTTCGTCCACAATATATGACAGATATATTAGTGGAGAACCCCCAGGATTAATCTATTTAAAAGAACCAAATAGAGAAAACAATGCTGAAGCTTAATGGTTAAATGATCATGAATTATTTAATCGTAGGCGGTAGCAGTGGCATAGGTAAAAGTATAGTCCACACGCTGCTGGATCAAGGTCATGACTGTTATGTCATAGCACGAGAGCAAAGGGACCTTCCAGAGGCTGCTCAGCTTCACTTTCTATCCCATGATATTTTAGATGGCCCATTTCCTAGTGATTACCTACCTGAGGCCTTAGCTGGCTTAGCTTATTGCCCTGGCAGCATCAATCTGAAGCCATTCCGATCGCTGAAAGAAGAGCAGTTCTTAGCAGACTATCAGATAAATGTACTTGGCGCAGTCAAAAGCATCCAAGCCTCCTTAAAAGCCTTAAAGGCAGGAGACGAGGGATCGCCTTCTGCTGCGATACTGCTATTCAGCACCGTAGCGGTGAATACGGGCATGCCATTTCATGCATCCATCTCCAGTGCCAAAGGTGCCATCGAGGGCCTCACCAGATCACTCGCTGCAGAGCTGGCGCCAAAGATTCGGGTGAACTGTATCGCTCCTTCAATCACAAACACGCCGTTGGCTGGCAAACTGTTATCGACACCTGAGAAGATAGATGCATCAGCCAAGAGGCATCCCCTGCACATGATCGGTCAGCCCTCTGATATCTCAGCTAGTGCAGTACACCTCTTGAGTCCAGATAGCGCCTGGATCACAGGACAAGTACTCCACATCGATGGTGGGCTATCCAGTGTGAAAAATTGATTGAAGAATTGAGTCGGACAGATTCCTTCAGATGATGCGTGATCTATGACAGAACTGCACCCTTATCCTTGGGCTATATAATCAGCCTGCATAAATGGCTCTGATCCCAAAGCAAAAAGGACAAATGCTACTGCACCTGTCCTCGATATTAAATTTAAATAACTACCAACCTCACTTGTTATAAGGCTGCTAAATTTCTGATGAGAATTTTATTTGGCTTACGTGGACTAAAGTGAATGACATTAGTGCGCTTCAACTCACTAAGGACGCGAGCGACTGTCTGTCTCGACGTATCAGTGAGAAAAGCTATTTCTTTATGAGACATGCCATGATTGATCAGGCACTCGTCTAAGCCGATCTTGATGCCTCTTCTTTCACCTGTCTTCCTGATGAAGTACATGATTCGTTCCTTGGCGCTCTTAAAAACAAAATTTTTCAGTCTTTCCTCAAGATCATACAGGCGATTGACGATTAGGTCCAAGACATGAGTGGCAAAGTCGTTGTTTTCTTCTGCCAGCTGCTTGAAGTAATCAGACGGTATTTCATAATAGACAGTATCAGATATCGCTTCCGCGAATTCTTTTCTCATCGCATTACCGGCAAAAATGTTTTCTCCAAAAAGAGACTGATCATGTATAATGTCTTTGATGAGCATCTTACCCTCCCCCGTATTGCTGGCTAGCTTGACAGAGCCACTCTCCAGTAAGTATACCTTATCTTTATTTTCGCCCTCGAGATAGATGTAATCACCTTTTTTGACCTCTTTACAGTTCACCACCGTACCGAGTAGGTTCATTTGCTCACTTGTCAGTGATTCGAGGTGCTTACAGCTCTGCAGTTTATGATTGGTGCTTATTGGATTCATGACGCTATTTATTTAATGAGTCAGTACACGTAGAAGACAAATGGGTAAACGAATTCCCCTAAAAATGTCTTATAAATTACATAAATTAATTATGCTACGTAAAATTGAACAGAAATAGACATGAAATGCTTAGGGTAAATCCCTAATTTATACTAGGTGTAACAACCTAGTTATAAAAAGTGGACCAGTATACTTTCAGGTAAAAGAGTTCAGTTTTAATGGCTACAGGAAGTGAATAAAAGTCCAAATCGGACTACATTCAAAGAAAAAAGCCTTTTCATAATGATATGAAAAGGCTCTTTTTATGTTGTGAATCTTACTTATTCCAGCGGAGCAGGCTTAGTATTTCATGCTTAAAATTTGATAACAGTTATCGCATTTATCGCTCTCAGCATAACTGATGTCTATGATGCCATCCAAATATTTTAACAGAGGCAAAAGATTTTCACTATTGCTGTACAGATAGTTGACTGGTATGAACAACGTTTGCTCATTGGTAAAGTCTTGTTTTAAAACCTTCTTCGAGTCAACAATCAATTTACTCTTTGCAAACTGATCGAACAAGCTGATTAGGCCTTTCATCGTATAGTTTGGCTTCTCTACTCTCTCACTGATATCTTGAATATTCATCAGCTTCGGGTTATCGGGAGTATTCAGCGTAGCTGCATTTGGCTTGATCTTTAGATCAGATACATCCTTTGCGACGATGTCAGGTCCACCTTCCTGAAGGAGGGCAAACTCCCTTCCATCAAATTCTATGATGTCGCCTGGATTGAGTATTTTAAAATCATTTGGCTTAGACAGCGCAAAGAATGACACTTGACCTTCGATATTTTCCACTCTAGTCCTTGTCAATTCAGCTTCAACTTTAAATACGGTGCCGAGTACTTTAATTCCAGCATTTTCTGTGTATATTTTGAATGGAGCACGATCATTACTCTCCACATCAAATATAGCACTACCATTAAGCAATTTGACAGCTCTTTCTGGTGCTCCTTTAAAATCTTTGAGGACAATGGCCTGCGTACCTGGCTCAAATGCAATGATGGTTCCATCATCCATTTCTAACTCATACTTAGTCACTGTGCTCAAAAATTGCTCATTGCCTTCCACTACCAGCCCGCCTGGGGCATCAGTAGAAACGATTGCATTTTGCTCTGTTACTGATTCAGAAGTTATCGGATATTGAGGATCTTGCGTTACTTCTTTTCTCACTACTGTTTCTTCAGTAGCGGGTTTCGTTTGAGGTATTTCTACCTTTTCTTCAACCAATGATCTTGGCTGATTTACATTTTCGCCAGTTCTAAATAGCGAGAATAAACCAATAAGTATGATAACAGAGGCAGCAGCAGCCATAATGGCTCGCAGCGGTAAGCGCCTGACATTATCAGTTTCAACATTAGAAGACTCCGAAGACTCAGCGATGGACAGAAATTGTTCCCATTCTTGATCGACATCGAAGGATTTATAACCCCTCGTGCGCTCAAGTTCTCTAAGTAATCTTTGTTCTGGATTCACAGTTATGTTGTGTTTAAAAAAGGGGTATGCATTTCAAACTACGACTATAAGACGCTACTGTATCCTTCATCCACATATTTATCTGTATATATTTGAATTTTCCGCTAATATTTCCTTAAGAAGGTTCGTAGCTCTATTGATATTATCTTCCACTGATCTGACACTGATCTTCAAATGTGCCGCGATCTCCTTATGAGTCAGCCCCTCCATTTTACTCAATTCAAAAATTTGACGATTTTTAGGCTTTAGCTGAGCTAAGGCTTTATTTATCTCTTCCCTGATGACAAAAGAATCTAACTTCTCCTCCTCTCTTCTGTTCTGAGCCTCATTGAGTAGTGTCTCTTTGATGGTCGCATTCTTCTTAGAGCTTCTAATGAAATCTATCATCCCATTTCTGGTGGTCTGATACAGATAGGCCTTGATAGATGTATTGATTTCGACTTTATCTTTCGACCTCCAGATTTTCATGAACGTATTCTGTACGATTTCACGAGAATCTTCCCAATTATTGATGTGACTGTTGACGAAATTCACCAAAGGATTGAAATATTGCTTAAATATTTCCTCGAAAGTATCAGTTGAATTGAACATTTTCGACATCCTACGCTATGTTGCTGAAATTTTTCAATTAATAAGATCACTTTACGGAAGAAAAACAAATATTTATGGAATTACTGTACAAATATACTCTATCTGTAGAATACCATCTTAACATAGACGCTCTTATTTTCCTATACGTTGCTTTCTATTAATCAATATACTCGTGGTAATTGAAATAATGACGTAGGCAGTGAAAAACAGAGCTCCAGGTCCTAATTTGGTGTAATTCAGTGTTTCAACGGCATAGCCCGTTTGATTCGTACCGATAGAACCCAATTGTGAAGTGACCAAGCCATAAAACCCAATGTAGGACATGAACATAGCAATCACAAAAACATCCGCCATACTCCACTTCCCAAGATAAAAAATGACTCCCTGCACAAATTGGCTCTGCTCTGCCTTAGCCCAAAACAGATATAAACCTGATAGCAATAACTTCAGCAGAGGAAATGCAATACTGAATAGAAAAATCATCGCTGATACAATCTTCAAGTCGATGCCGCCTCCGTCCCAAAGCGTCTTCGTCACCCCTAAGATTGATTTACTCTCGAAATAGAGTACCTGCTCATCAAAGCTGATGTCCGCTCCAGCCAAACTGATGCTGAAACTATTGAGACGCGCATCTAAATCAATCGTAGGTAATGTAACCCCCAAAAACAACAGTACTACTGAGACTAAGGTGAATCCTAAGGCGATCTCTCTGAATGCCACCACTTTGAAAAATACGATTAATAGAAGTAAAATGCCCCCAAGAATCATGACGATCCACTGGATGAGCTGTTTGTCCAGCACCGCCTTGCTATCTAAGCGTTCTTGTATAGTAGCCAGGGTATCTTCAAGCGTTTCGTGCCCATATTTTTGATAGATGACAGTGCGCTTTTCTACGTACTTACTTTCCTCTTCGTCGGTGACCATCTTCATGAGTTCATCTTGCATGATTTTGCGCAGCTCCGGCTCACTTTTTCTGATTTCTTTGGAGATTTGCTTTGTGATGCCAGGGATCTGGCTAGACATGTCTATGTTCTTCATCTGGTCTTTGACATTGTCCTTTATTGACGTGATGAAAAGCTTTGGAATTTTGCTATTCTTTTCCAAATTATCAGCGATCTCATCCACCAGCCTGCCAGAGGTAATGTAGTCGTCGAACATCTGCTCGATGAATACACCCACCTGCTTCTCCAGCGTGCCATAGGCAGCGGGTGATATCTTAAAGTCACTGATCCGTTCTGAAAAAATATCTAGGACCTGCTCCTTCCACAGCTGCAGATTGAAGATACCATAGTTGACTTTCTTTATTTCCGCAGCATCGTACAGCAGTAAATGCTTCTCCTGATAGCTGTGATGCAGCTCCTTACTGAAATACCCTGCAGCAGCTAAGGCCACGGCACAAATGATTAGAATAAGATATCTCATAGCGCAAAAATAGCTTTTTATGAATACGCATAAAACAATCAGAAGGTTACATCAATCATATGGATCACATCTCCATGACAGCATCTACATCAGGATCCAGCTTCTCTGGCTTAGTGATGTAGGATATGGTGATGAATAGAATCAAAGCCACGACCATAGAAAGCGCACCGACATCGATGCCGTATGGAATCTGGATTTTGCCAATCTTCGCCACAAAATTAATCAAGAGACTCACCACCACTGAGACATTAGCCGCTATGGCTGTCGCTCTTCGCCAATTAAATCCAAGTGTCACCACGGGCACGATAGCTGCTGCGAAAGTCCCCCAGCCAAATGCACCCAGCAGTGCTACCAGGTCACCATTATTAGAAGCCCAGAGTGCGAAGACAGCTGCGATCAGCGTGATGATCACCGTGGTGATCCGCGCCCACTGCAGGTCATTCTTAATGGTCTTGCCCATGGCCTTGGGTATATCATGCATGATGGCAGCGGTCCCGATATTCAAGAATGCATCCGCAGTAGACATGATAGCAGCGAAGAGGCCTGCGAAGACAATCCCTGCCAAAACAGGGTGAGCATAGTGCTGCAAGAACTGCGAGGCAGCCTCATCAGCACTCGCCAGCTCTGGATGCTGACCACTGACCACGAGAGCCCTCATCACCAGTCCGATCCCGATCCACAGCAAGCCAGAGAATAGATAGCCCAATATCGATACTGGCAAGATGTGCCTGGCGTCACTGACCTTCTTATTCATCATGAGCTTCGTAATCACGTGCGGCTGACCTGATCCTCCGAGGCCAAACATCAATAGCCAGGACATACAGCCCACCATACCCAAGGTACCCCATGGGCCAATGGCAGCTGGATCATCTGCTTGGATCACCTGATTCATCTCCGTGATACCTCCATCAAAGGTGAACATCACCGTCAGAAAGATCAGAATGGCAGCAACAATCATCACACCACCTTGGATTAAATCAGTATAGACAGAAGCAATAATGCCCCCTGTCACGCTATAAAAAACCAAAATGGAGCAGGAGATGGCCATGCTCGTCTCCAGCGAAATATCACTGAATACCTCTGTCTCGATCAGGATATCCTTCAATACCACCGACATCGCTAAGATCTGTGTCGCGAGATAGCCGAATACCCCCAATATGATAGCCACAGCGATCAGCACTCTGGTCGTATTATTATTATACCTCAGAAAGACGACATCTGGCAGCGACTTAGAGTCTCCCAGCTCGGATAGCAGTCGGAGCCGCTTGCCATGAAGAAAGTTAGTGACGCTAAATCCGAGGACAGCGATCACCACCATCCAGATAGAGCTCATGCCCATGCGGTATACCAATCCTGGACCGCCCACAAAGCCAAAGCCACTCAGGGTCGTGGAAAATACTGCAAAGGCTGTCACCATGATTCCTAAATCTCGGCCTGCCATAAAAAAATCGTGGCTGGACTTGGTGCGTCTCAAAGCCCAGATACCGACGCCGACGCACAGTATCATGTACAGCGCCACAGCACTGAGGATGATGGGATTTCTAAATTCTTCCATAATTAATCTGCTCTTCTGGTTCTACGCTGAGTCAATATCTCGGTAAATCTCGCTTCATCTTCCTCCGTCAGAATCCAATCTCTAAAACCAAAGACGTAAAGAGCCACAAACACCACTGGTGCAAACCACATGGCATAGATCATCCAAGCTGTCGGTAGTGGCCAGCCCATGAAAAATGCTTGATGGTTCTGATCCACATAGGCGGCATCAGAAAGATAAGTCAGTGTGTATACACCCAGATATAATACAGTACCAAAAATAAGCCAAGGCTTAATGGTACCCAGCCTGCCATATCGATGGGCGCCCAGCGTCATAAAAAGACACAGTAAGAAAGTAGAACACAGCCCAAAAAGGTAACCGAGAGCATTCGTACTAGTGGATGCATGTATGCTTTCACCTCCTTTGAGCATCGTCTTATATTCTGGGTGCGGCTGACCTGTCACCAGGGCTGGTGGGTCGCCAATAAATAAAGCAATGATCACAGCCAAGAAAAAGAGCAGCGTGACGAATATGATATTGATTGTTTTCATTGATTACATAGATTTAAAACCTCATGACTATCAGCAGAAACCAAAATTAGAAACTAAGCTGGATAGCAAATTTAATAACGACTCAGCTGTAGCAAAAAACTCAATAGATTGATTAATCAGCTACTAGATGATCACTACATCATTGTGATGAGAATAAGTGTCATAACGACCAACCTCACGAACTTGTCAAGTAGCTGTAAAGTATGGATTCGAATTGATATTTGGTCAGATCTTATCTTGGAATTTCTTATTCTATCAATATAGGCAGTATCTTGATGCAGCATGAAAACCACAAAATGTAGCTTATGAGATACCTCTTGCCTCTTCTCCTGATTATGATGGGCTCTTGTAAAAGCCAACTCATCGCTCCTCTGACAGAATCAAGCCATAGCCAGCTGCGATCTGATGTAGAAATCATCGTCGACCAATGGGGTATCCCACATATCTATGCTGACGACCAGCGTGATCTATTCTACGCGCAGGGATATCACGCAGCAAAAGAAAGATTATTCCAATTTGAAGTGTGGAGAAGACAAGCGACGGGTACAGTAGCTGAAATCTTGGGCGAAAGAGAACTCAAGCGAGATATTGGCACGAGACTCTTCTTGTTTAGAAAAGATATCGAAACGGAGATGAATCATTATCACGATGACGGCGCAGAGATCATCACTGCCTACGTGGACGGTGTGAATGCTTACATCAAAGAGATCCTAAAGACGCCAAAAGAACTACCATTAGAGTTTAAGCTACTCAATCTACAGCCAGGTCTGTGGACCCCAGAAGTGGTGATATCACGACATCAAGGCCTCCTAGGCAACATTGGCAATGAGCTAAGCACCGCTCGCGCGATAGCTCTGATAGGCGAAGAAAAGGTCAGAGAGCTGATGTGGTTTCATCCCCAGTCGCCAGACCTCAGGATAGACTCTACCATCAATGCAGAGCTCCTCCTGGATGATATCTTAGGGCTCTATAATGCCTACCGCAGGCCCGTCAGATTTATGCCTGATGATGTGGATCTAAGCTACCGCTCAGATGTTCAAGCATCTGATCTGGGCTACGAGCACCATGATCTTTCCACTGATCCAGACTTCAGCATTGGTAGTAATAACTGGGCGATTGATGGCTCACTAACCGAAAGCGGGTATCCCATCATGGCAAACGATCCACACCGCACCTTAGCCGTGCCATCGCTGAGGTATATGTCACATCTGGTGGCTCCAGGCTGGAATGTCATCGGCGGAGGAGAGCCCGAAATACCAGGGATATCCATTGGCCATAATGATCAAGGCGCATGGGGTCTCACCGTATTCAGATCAGATGCAGAAGACCTGTATGTCTACCAGACGAATCCTGACAATCCAAATCAATACTGGCATAAAAACGAATGGCTCAACTATACCATCATCAAAGAGACGATCAAGGTCAAGAATGCAGCTCCAGTCGAGATCGAACTGAAATACACCATCCACGGACCCGTCTGCTATGAGAATACTGCGGCGTCCACGGCCTACGCCGTCAGGTGCGGCTGGCTGGAGTATGGAGGCTCTCCCTATCTGGCCAGTCTCAGGATGGACCAGTCTCAGACGTTTGAAGAATTCAGAGAGGCCTGCAACTACAGCAATATACCAGGAGAAAATATGGTCTGGGCTGATCGGGACGGTAACATCGGCTGGCAGGTCGTCGGCATCAATCCCTACCGGCGCACCCACAGTGGCATGGTGCCTGTCCCCGGAGATGGCCGCTACGAGTGGGATGGCTACATCGAGATCAAGGACAGACCGCATGTCTATAATCCAGCCAGCGGCATGATCATCACCGCGAATGAATCAGTCACTCCAGCTGACTATACAGAATGGGATGCCATAGGCTACCAGTGGTCAGACCCACACAGAGGAAGCCGAGTGAAAGAATCACTGCTGAGTAAGAAGGCGCACAACATAGATGAGATGGTCCAGCTGCAGACCGACTATATGGCACTGCCCGCGAGGGAGTTAATTCCGTTACTGACTCAAATCAAAACACCAGACCAAGAGCCCTTACTGTGGGCACAAAAATCACTCTCCGAATGGGACATGGTCTTAGCTCCAGAGTCCAGAGCCGCAGCCATCTATGTAGAATGGGAGAATGCCATCAAGGCGGGGGCATCTGATCTGGCTATTCCTGAGCAAGCAAAGCCTTACATCACGACCGTGCAACTCACTCGTATCTTAGAATGGATGACTAACCCAAGTTATTTATTTAGTGGAGACGAAGCACTAAGAGACGAATTCCTACTCAAGATGCTCGACCAAGCCATGGCACAACTAACGAAGCGATTCGGGCCAAATCGAGACAGCTGGCGCTATGGCAGTGAAAACTTTAAACACGTCAAGATGATCCACCCTATGAGCCAGGCCGTGAATGATTCGATCAGAGCCAAACTCGAAGTCGGCCCCCTACCCAGAGGAGGCTATGCCTACACCGTAGCATCCACTGGCAGCAGAGATAACCAGCCATCAGGCGGTACCTTTAGAGTGGTCATGGATACCGGAGACTGGGATAACTCCAAAGCGAATAACTCGCCAGGCCAGTCCGGCAATCCCGAGCATCCCCACTATAAGAACCTCTTCGAGCAGTGGGCCAAGGATGAATATTTTCCTCTCCTCTTCTCTAAAGAAAAGATTGAAGCGCATGTGGATTATCGCTATACTCTAAAGGCTAAGCCGATGGATGGAGTGAAGAATTGATGTTCCAGAAACATAGAGGACGGCGCTATATCCATAGCTACTACTTATAGAGATCTCCTTGTAAATACTTGAGACCTGAGTCACAGAATACAGTCACAATCGTCTTCCCTTTACCTAATATCTTGGCCCTTTGCAGTGCTGCCCAGACATTGGCCCCAGAGGTCACACCACCGAATATGCCCTCGATGCGCGCTAAGTCTCTAGCTGTGCTGTAGGCATCCTCATCTCGGACGGCTATGATCTCATCAGCTAAGTCAAGACGACATATCTCTGGAATAAATCCTGCTCCCATGCCCTCCAGTCTGTGAGTGCCGGATGTTTCGCCACCTGATAAAGTTCTGACATAAAATGGCTCTATGGGGATGCAGCGGATGTGCGGTATTTTCTGTTTGAAGATTTCAGCGTTGCCTGAAAAACAACCACCAGTGCCGACTCCAGCGATGAATTCATCTATCCCATCGCCTAACTCTGTCATGATCTCTTCTGCCATTCGGTGATAGGCATTACGATTGTCTATGTTATTGAATTGGTCCGTGTAAAATGTATTAGGCTGTTGAGCTATCTCCCTAACACGAGCTACAGCTGTATCAATCACCTGAGCAGTAATTTTGCCATTTTCACTTGGGACTAATTCTAAGGTCGCACCGAAGGCTCTCATGCTTTGGAGCTTCTCCTGCGCAAAAGCGTCAGAGGATACAAAATGAGCTTTGTAGCCTTTAACTGAACAGATCATGGCTAAAGAACTCCCCGTACTGCCTCCCGTGTAATCCACCACTGTCCCTCCCATCTCAATCTCCCCTCTTCTTTCTGCACCTTCGATCATGGAGAGCGCCATTCTATCTTTCATACTACCCGTCGGATTAGCTCCTTCATATTTGACATAGATAGCTGCGCAATCTGGGCCAGAGAGTTTTTCGAGCTTGATCAGTGGTGTATTTCCGATTCCTTGCATTTGCTATTTTATTTAAAAATCACGCAGTGAAGTCAGAGCAATAATTCAAAAATACCTAAAGGCATCTATACTATTTACTCTTTATTCAACGCTCGCGCACGACAGAGTGAATCAAGATAAGCTATCAAATTTAGATATTGATACAATTGATTAGTATATGTATATATATATAATAATATACTATAGCTTACTGGCATTACTGCGAGAACCAAACAACAATGAAGTCTATCCTATTTAATGTCTCTGCCTTTCTATTTTAAGAATGCTTTTAATCCATTTTTAAATTGATTAAAACTAACCGATTTGTTATTTTCGATTTGAAAGTGGGCTGGAATGTTTCGGGAGGCAAAACCTTTTTGGAAAGTAGGGATCAAAGACTCTAATTCTTGAGATCCATGAGTATGATCAACAGTTCTAAATTTTGATCTATACCTATGATTTTTGGGTTTAAAGTCTGGATAAACTTTGTTTATAGCATCCATATCACCCAAATACCAATTTTCTAATTCTCGACATGCAATCCTAATTAATACCGGACAATCCCCATTCTCAGCACAAAATTTCAATAACTGATTTTTTAATTCTTTGCAATCATTAGAATCTTGATCATGTATGATGATAACTTTTGATGGAATATGATATTTGGAAAACGTTTTAATTTTAATTGGGATGGACTTTCTTAAGTCTTGTTTACCTTGATGAGGCCTCAAAAAGCAATTCACATCTAAGGCTAATCCATCAGGCAATATTTCTGGAAGTATCACCTTTAAGGCATTAGCCATTGAAGGTTCTTCCAACAAAAACTCGATCTGCTCTTTTCTATAATTAATCTCTCGGCCCACTTCCTTTTAAGTATTTTTGTTGCCATAAATATCCCAACAGATCTCCTTCTTTATAAAGACTATTTATTAATTCATCATCTTCTGCTCTATGGATTTGTGAATAACCTTCATTTTTATTCACCCAAAATAGTTCTTCAATTTTAAGTGCATTTACGAATTCTGGTGAGTGGGTAGAAATAAAAACTTGACCCCCTCTTTTTGAATAAATTCTAAGTTCTTCAGCTAATTCAATTAACAAATCTGGATGCAAATAATTTTCTGGTTCTTCGATTGCTAAAAGTGGGTGTGGATTAGGATCATGAAGCATTATCAAATAGGCAAACATTTTTATTGTTCCATCAGAAACATATCTTGCAATAAATGGATCTTTAAAACTTCCATCTTGAAATTTTAAAATAATTCGACCGTCTTCGGTCTCTACGGATTTCACACTTTCTATACCAGGAATTTTTTCTTTCAATTTATCGAGAACTTCACTGAATACGTCTGGATAGGCATCATGCATAAATTTTGTAACCTGAGCTAAATTATTACCACTTTTTGACAGATGCTCACTGACTCCAGTATCCATAACAGTTTGCGCAGAAGTAATTTGAAAATTAGAAACATACCAACCTTCTAATAATTTCCTGAATGAACTTATGGCTTTAAATTTTTGGAATTGTCCAAGCCCTTTAATTGCTAATATATCAGGTGAATCTAATTCCTGTTCTTCTCTTTCCTCAGTCGCACCCTCCTTACCATAATCTTCTTCATTCTTTATAGCCGAACCCTTTCCTTCACTAAAATTCAAAAAATGCCACGGTTGGCCTCGATTCCCTCTTCTATATTTAAGCAATTCTTTTATAATTACAATTTTCTTTTGTTTTCTGCCTATTTCTACTAAATATGTTATTAAAGGTGATAATGAACCATCTTCCTCAGTGTTTCTAAATTTAATTTCAAATTCAATATTTCCTCCTTTATTACGAGATACTACTTCATTATATCCCCCTCTCCTATTAATCGCAGAACTCACATTATTTTTAAGAGCATCACTAAGAAATCCAAATACTTCAAAGAATGTCGTTTTACCAGAACCATTTGCTCCTAAGAAGACACACATTTTTGGCAGATTATCAATTTTTGCATCAGCAAATACTTTGAAATTCTCAATTTTAATGCTCTCAATTTTCATTTATTAGTATTGGTTATTAGAAATTAAATATACCATTTCATATGTTTAAATTTCAAAGCTAAATACCAATCAGCAAATAACTAAGTTCAATCATCCACTTGGGTGCCTTTATTATCCACGTCATAGACGTTTCATATGTTTAAATTTCAAAGCTAAATGCCGATCAGCAAATAACTGAGTTCAATCATCCACTTGGGTGTCTTAATTATCTACGTCATAGACGTTTCATATGTTTAAATTTCAGAACTGAATGCCAATCTGCAAATAATTAAGTTCAACTATCCCATTGTGTGTACTATTAATAAAGGCACACTACTAAGTATTCTCACCACCCCCCTACATCAAAATCAAAGCACTCACCAGTCCCACACCCAAGTAAATCACAATCGTCTTAGCTCCATCATACTCCTTAGCTACCCGCTGCCCAAAAAGCAATAACAGCAAGGTGATCAGGGATAAGATCAAGCCCTGCTTAATCCAAAAATCTGAACCTGATATCAGATACGAGATCACCCCACCCAGGGAGATCATACCTGCGATCACTTCTAATACGGTGATGATCGTCAGATTGATCGAGACTGTGCTTTTCAAGATACTGTCCTTGAAGTGGCCTTTGAGCCAGTCAAGGTTGCCCTTGCGATCGATGATCTTATCGATGCCAGACTGCAAGAAGACGATGGCAAAGCAAAGGCCGATGATGATCGGCAGGACATATTGTAAATCGTGTATTTTTTCCATGGAGATAGATTTTGATGTTGCTCTCGATTAGGAACTAAAGGAGGCAGAATTATGGTTTTCGTCCTCACTACTGAAGACTCTGATGGCGATCACCTCGGCCTCAGCCGTCTTGATGTCATTGGAGTAAAAGTCGCACTTGACGACAGTCTTGCGGCCCTTCGCCTCCGTCACTTTTGCCCGCAGGACCACCTCGTCCAGATTAGAGGTCGGCTTCAGGTACTTGATGGTCATGGTGCCCGTAGCATACTTATAGTGTGGTGCCGTGCCCAGCGCACGATCTTCTACACGCACGGCATGGGCCATAGCGGTACACATGCAGTGGCAGTCTATGAGAGTCGCCATGATGCCACCATTCATGACATCCTTCCAGCCATTATGATAGTCCTCGGCTCGCCAGCGGCACACAGCTTCTTCGCCTTCCCAGTAGCTCTTGATCTGCAGCCCGTTCTCATTATGCTTGCCACAGCCGAAGCATACATTATGCCCCATATAGTCCTGAAATAGTTGCTTCTCTTCTTCCATATTAGAGTCAATTTTGACAGATAGCTCAATATAATGAGAATTCCAATGCCATTATGACAGTAATTCTACAGTGGCACAGGCTTTGACTATCTGGTGATGTAACCTTAAAACGATATAATAAACATGGAAAAAGGCCAAATATCAGTACAGACGGAGAACATCTTCCCCATCATTAAGAAATTTCTCTATTCAGACCAAGAGATCTTCTTGAGAGAGCTGGTGTCTAATGCCGTAGATGCTTCATCTAAACTGCAGACGCTTACCTCTAAGGGCGAATTCAAAGGGGAGATCGGTGATCTGATCATCGACATCCACCTCGACGAAAAAAATAAGACACTGACCATCAGCGACCGCGGGATCGGCATGTCAGAGTCAGAAGTGAAGAAATACTTGAATCAGGTAGCCTTCTCATCAGCAGAAGACTTCCTCAAGAAATATAAAGATGATGCCAATATCATTGGTCACTTCGGCTTAGGATTCTACTCCGCCTTCATGGTGGCTGACAAGGTAGAAGTCGTCACTAAGTCCTATAAGAAATCAGCGAAATCTGTCAGATGGATCTGTGACGGCGACCCTCAGTATGAGATCGGCGCTGGCGACAGAAAAGATCGCGGTACAGACATCATCTTACACATCAGCGAGGACAGCGAAGAGTTCTTAGACAAGGCGCGCATCCAGACGCTACTCGATAAGTACTGTAAGTTCTTACCAGTACAGATCAGATTCGGCACCAAGACAGAGACAGAATGGCAAGGTGAAGGCGAGGACAGAACGTCCATCGAAACCGAAGTTGATAACTTCATCAACAACACCAATCCCATCTGGAAGAAGAAGCCTGCCAAACTAAAAGAAGAGGACTATAAGGCATTCTACAACGAGCTGTACCCATACAGTCAGCCGCCATTATTTTGGATTCATCTGAACATTGATTTTCCATTTAATCTGACGGGAATCCTTTACTTCCCTAAGCTGAATAACTCAATCGAAGTACAGAAAAATAAAATCCAGCTGTATAGCAATCAGGTCTATGTCACGGACAATGTATCTGAGATCGTCCCAGAATTCTTGACGCTACTGCATGGTGTCATCGACTCTCCAGACATCCCGCTGAATGTATCAAGAAGTTACCTCCAGGCAGATTCTAATGTGAAGAAGATCACCTCTTACATCACCAAAAAAGTAGCAGAAAAATTAGGCAAACTCTTCAAAAAAGACCGAGAAGCCTATCAAGAAAAATGGTCTGAGATCGGCACCTTCGTAAAATACGGCATGATCTCCGAAGAGAAATTCAATGACAAAGCCATCAAATTCGCCCTTGTGAAAAATCTGGAAGACCAGTACTTCACGATGGAAGAATACAAAGAGAAGATCAAAGCGACTCAGACAGATAAGCACGATAAGGTGATCTGCCTCTACACTACGAATCCTAGTGAACACCACAGCTACATCCAGTCCGCCAAAAATTATGGCTACGATGTCTTGCTCTTTGATCACGTGATAGACAATCACTTCATGCAGCACCTGGAGCAGAAAGGAGGCGACGTGACCTTCGTCCGAGTGGATAGCGACACACCTGATAATCTGGTACAGAAAGATGAAACCAAAGAATCAGTGCTGAGTGAAAAAGAGCAAGAAAAGGTAAAAACCCTCTTCACAGAATCTCTCGGTGAGAACTCTGGTCACTTAGAGCTGAAAGCACTATCGCCCACTGATCATCCTGTAGTGATCACCAAGCCTGAATTCATGAGACGAATGAAGGAGATGCAGAGCATGCAGGGCATGGACATGGGCATGATGCCAGAAAGCCACAATGTGGTGGTCAATACCAATCACCCACTGATCGCAGAGAGACTCATGAAGATGAAGGGAGCGGATAAGAAAGCGAGCTTCGTGAAGTATCTATATGACTTAGCCCGCCTAAATCAGAATATGCTCAAGGGCGAAGACATGAGCAAGTTCATCCAGAGAAGCCTAGAATTTGTAGGATAAAACAATAATGATAGTCTAAGAGAGGCCATGGCTTCTCTTAGACTATTTATTACAATAGTGCTTCACATCTTCAAATCTTCTTTGTGGTGATCCACCTGCATATCCATTGACACATTCGATTCAAGTGCAGACTCCACTACACCACTCCTCCTACTGTCCCATATACTATTCTCACTGGAGTGACTCAGAATCAGTCACCGCTCTATCCATAACCAGAGCCTTACCTAATGCATAAACAGCATTAATCAAAGTAATACATCACCTCCTATAAAATGGATGCTTATCTTAGATGCTCATGACCGTCTAATACCACAATCTATGAAGCATCTATACTATCTGCTGATCATCAGCACCGCTCTATCCATCAGCGACTGCCCACTGCAAGCTCAGATGACATCTGACCTCGACTCCATCCTCGCCCCCATGGCCTGGCGCAATATCGGCCCCTTCAGAGGTGGTCGCTCAGTCGGCTCCAGCGGCGTAATCAGCGATCCCCTCACCTACTACATGGGGACGACAGGCGGAGGACTATGGAAGACAGAAGATGCAGGCCAGCACTGGGCTAACATCTCCGATGGCTTCTTCCAGACTGGGTCCGTAGGAGCTGTGGCCGTGTCAGAAAGTGATGCTAACATCATATACTGTGGCATGGGTGAGCACGCCCCTCGGGCCGTGATGACCTCACATGGCGATGGAGTCTATAAGTCGACTGACGCGGGAAGGACCTGGAAGCACATGGGGCTGACGCTGACCCAGCATATCGCTGAAATAAAAATACACCCAAAGAATCCTGACATCCTCTACGTCGCAGCGCAGGGAGCGCTGTATGGCGACACCAAAGAACGAGGCGTCTATAAGTCCACAGATGGTGGCAAGACCTGGGACAATATCCTCTACGTAGACCAAAAGACGGGCTGTGCGGACTTAGAGATGGATATGAATAATCCACTGATTCTTTATGCAGCTATGTGGGAGCACGGTCGCCGTCCTTGGCAAGTGATCAGTGGTGGACCGGGAAGCGGGCTCTATAAGTCAACTGATGGTGGTGAGAGCTGGAAGAAAATTCAGAAAGGGCTTCCTAAAGAACTCGGCAAGATGGCGATCTCTGCCTGCCGAGCAGAACCTGATCGCGTATATGCACTCGTAGAGAGTGACTCGAATCAAGAAAAGGGAGGTCTCTTCCGATCTGATGATGCAGGAGCCTCGTGGACCCGCATCAGTAAGGATCACCGATTGGTACAGCGAGCCTGGTACTATATCGAAGTATTCGCTGATCCGCAAAATAAAGATATGGTCTATGTGCTGAGCGCCCCCGCACTGAGATCCAGCGATGGCGGAAAGACCTGGGAGAGGCTCACAGGCACGCACGGCGATTACCACGACCTGTGGATCAATCCCGAAAACCCAAAGAACCTCGTCATCTCCAATGATGGTGGTGCGGCTATCAGCTTCAATCGAGGCAAGAGCTGGTCTCGACAAGACAATATGCCCACCGCTCAGTTCTATCGCATCAGCGTGGACAATCAGCAGCCCTATAACATCTATGCTGGTCAGCAAGACAACTCTTCGGTCATCATCGCCAGTCAAGAATACAACAGCTGGGGCATCACTCAGCGCAGCTGGACCTACTCCGCAGGTGGTGAGAGTGCCTTCTTAGCTTTTGATCCGGATGATCCACGCTATGTCATGGGAGGATCATACCTCGGCACCATAGAAATCTTAGATACCGAAGCTCAGGCTGCCACAAACATCATGGCCGCACCCATCCAGTATCTTGGCAAAGATGCACGCGATATGAAGTACCTATTTAATTGGAATGCACCCATCATCTGGTCACAGCATGAAGAGAATACCTACTACCATGGAGCACAGTACCTGCTTCGTACCAGAGATCAAGGCACCAGCTGGGAGGTCATCTCTCCTGACCTCACCCGCGACCAAGACGATAAGCAAGGTAAAGGTGGCGCCCCCTATACGAATGAAGCCGTAGGCGCAGAAAACTACGGTACACTCTCCTACGTCATAGAGTCACCTCATGAGCCAGGTGTCATCTGGACAGCGAGTGATGACGGCCTGGTGCACCTCACCAGAGACGGTGGTGATAATTGGAGCAATGTGACACCTAAGGGCCTCAAAGAATGCCTCGTCAATGCCATCGATGTATCACCCCATGATCCCGCTACGGCGTACATCGCGACGACCCGATACAAATTCAACGATCACACGCCAGCCTTGTACAAAACATCCGATTATGGCAAGAGCTGGACCAATATCACCACCGGCATTCCACAAGGTGCATTCACCCGTGTCGTCAGAGAAGATGATGTCAGACCTGGCCTGCTCTATGCAGGTACAGAGATGGGTGTATATGTATCATGGAATGATGGCCAACAATGGTCAGCCCTCCAGCTAAACCTGCCGATCACCCCGATCACAGATCTTGCCGTAAAGGATAATGACCTGATCGCCGCTACGTCTGGCAGGTCCTTTTGGATCTTAGACGACCTGCACCTGCTGCGGCAGCTGGATCAGCCCAAAGAAGAGCTGACCATCTATGCCCCTGCGGAGAGCATGCTGGTCAATGGAGGCAGCGAGCTGAATGCAGCAGGAAATGACTTTTCTGGGAGCCATCCATTTCGAGGCATTAATCCTGCAACAGGCGTAGTCATTTACTATCATCTCTCAGAAGAGCTGGCTGAGAAAGAGCTGTCGCTCCGCATCACAGACGAGCGCGGCGCCCTGATCAGGGTCATCAGTTCTGAGCGAGATACCACCTTCAGCTCATGGGCTGGAGGACCATCAGCTGAGCCAACACTTTCAGCTCAGCCTGGACTGAATCGCTTTGTCTGGGATATGCGCCACCCATCCATGGCTGGTGTCCCTGACGTATACATCGAGGGTAGCTATCGCGGTCACAAAGTATCGCCAGGTGAGTATCAACTCACACTAGCGACAAATGAGAAAGAAGTCTCTGCGATAAGCCACATCACCGCACATCCTCTTTATCAAGTAGACGCTGCAGAGTATCAAGCCTATGACGAGATCATGGATGAAATGGAGCACACCATCAATGAAATGCACAGCATGGTGAACGAGCTATCAGAAATCAAAAAAGAGATCACGGACCTCATGCCCAAAATCAAAAAAAGCGATGCGCTCGCTCAGGAAGCCTCCGCCCTAATCGATAAAATCACAGCTTGGGATGAAGAGATGGTGCAGCGTAAATCTAAAGCCTATGA
>CALFUK010000024.1 GCA_937929945.1 uncultured Saprospiraceae bacterium | reverse complement strand
CAACTGCATGGAGCTTTATCTATCAAAGCGAGACCCTTCACAAAATTAAAATCTGTAGTACACAAACTGAAATCCAAAAAACATGAAACTCAACAAATGCGGGCTATTGGGTCTGGTTAGTGCTCAATGTGGGTTAAATTTCTTGAGTGCTGCACTTTCAGTCGGTAACGCAGCAAGATGTGTTTTGATTTTCGCTCTAAAATCTGTTTCTAATTTTAGAATTCTTTTTGTTGTTGTTTTATTTGTGTCAATTCGTTTAAGTGATGCAAATATATCCGACTTTTTAAAAGTCTTTTTTGAAGGCTTTGGTAAATTAGGATTTCGTGGCATTATAAAACTCTTTGTTTTGTAATCGTTTTGGGTTTGCTATACTTATGAGTATCATTGTTTGTATCGAATATCACCGCTTTGCCATTATTGAACCATTTTCTTGTTCTAACATGTGATTGAATGTATACCAATCTATAATTGGGCTCTTTTGAATTCTTTTTAATTTTAACTGGATTTGAGTCCAAAAAATCAGCAATAATTTTCCCTGCTACCTCACCTAATTTTATAGGTACTGCATTTCCTATTTGTTTATACTTTTCGCTAATCTTGCCTGAGAACAACCATTTGTCGGGGAAACCTTGAATCCTTGCATATTCTTTAACTGATAATACACGTGTTTCAGTGGGATGGCATAAACTTGTACTTGCGTGATTGGGCATAGTCACTATCGTAGGACAAGGAAGATCAAATGTCAATCTACGCCACCAACCTGATCTACCACCTTTGGCAAAAAATGCCTTGCCCATCGTTTCCATTTGCACATCAGTTGATAAACTTCTCCAGTTACCACCTTCAGGAACCAAGCTTAAAACTTCTAATTTCCTTGGACTAAAGTTCAAAAGTTCTGGACTTGATTCGTTTAGATTACCAATAGCATCCCTTAGGGTTTTCCAAGGTTTTAATTTTTTAGAGCCAAACAAGTCACCTTGAACCATTTCCTTTGGATTATTTGGTTTTCCATGTGTCGGTTGTAAAAAATTAATTTTATGACCATATCGGTTTCCTATAAATAAGACTCTTTCTCTTATTTGGGGTGCTCCATAATTAACTGAATTGACTTCAAAAATATCGAGATTATATTTTTCACCTTTGATTTTTTGTAGATCATTGGCAAATAATTTAACCACTGAACCTTTTTCTTCCTGCTCAGTGAGTGGTTTGCCACCTTTTTCGGGACGTTCTGCTATAGGTCGATGTTTTAAAGCAGCTGATATTAATCCTCTGACATTTTCCATTAGGAAGACTTTGGGCTTAATAATTTCAACAAATTTTAAATACTGCCAGAGCAAAGTTCCTCGTGGGTCTTCAACCGATTTTCTTTTTCCCGCTGTACTAAATGCTTGACAAGGAGGACCTCCTATAAGTACATCCAATTCACCTGACCTAATATTTAGTTCTTTAAGAATTTGCTTTGGGTCGATATCAGTTATGCTTCCTTCATAAACTTTAACCCCTTTATTGAGGTTGCCTTTCTCTATATTGAGTCTAATTGTGTCACATGCTGCTTTATTTAATTCAACACAAGCCAAAAGATTGTATTTTTGGGTCGCTTCAAGACCCAAATCAAGTCCCATTGATCCAGAAAATAGCGATATAACATTGTATTTTTTCTTCTTATTCATTCTTTCACAAGATAGATATAATGAGTGGATATTTTGTTTTTTGTGTATTGCAGAGAACTCCCCCTCATATTGAAAACTCTATCTGCGAAGCCTCACAAGACCACACCAGCTAAATCAAACTAAAGGCAAGCAGCAGCTGATAATTCCAATTCACAAGTAACTTCCCTTATCAAACCGCACATCAGAGCTTCCCCATCATGCCCAGTAAGTGCACACTTTTAATAAACTCTCGATTAGTCCCTTCGATCTCCAAACCTCCAGCACTGCTGTGAAATTGCTCCCGGATCCGCCTGAGGCAGCCTTCTATGTGCCGCAGGCAGAGCATCAGGATTTTATACTGATTATATCGCTCTACATCTTCAGTCTGTAGCCTGCTGAGTTTATCAAAAGCCGGCGCCTCCCCATTCACAAAGTGATGATACATATCGAAGAATTCGACAGCCTTGAGCTGCTGAAAATCTTTCACTCTGCGCAGGGCTACCTTAGCCGCCTCTTCAGGACTATACTGCAGGGACTGCTCTTTTGCGGATGCAGCAGTATCAAAATAGCTGGTGATGATGGCGTCTAGATTCTTACGCTTGATCTGCTCATCCGCTTTAGGAAGAATCAGAAACCTGAGGACCTGTCTGCATATGTAGATCGACTTCTCATAGAGATCATCAGGTGCCATCGCCAGATTAAAATAGGCTTTGATCAGCTCTTGCATCGTCAGGTGTTTTTTGACTGACGGCTTGATCAGCTCTGTCATATACGCTGCTTCCACTGATTCTGGACCATAGTTATACTCCATGACTTCGATCCTCGACCAGAAGTCAGCGGTGAAAGGTTCGTCATCTCTTCGGTAGATAGAGCCCATATTCGCAGCGGCACAAAGCAGCAGATTATCTCCGATCTGATACTCTGTCCCATCAGGCGTGATGAAGACTTGGCTTCCGGCGAAGAATGGATTCAAAGATTTTCGGAGTGCCTCTGGCCATTCTTTGATCTCCTCAATATTCAGCATGGAATACGGCGTGGTGATCGCCTGCGTGAAACCCGCTGGGGTAGAATATGGGCCATATTCGCCAAACTTGATGGCAGTGGTGAGGCTGTTCTTGGTCTGCCATTTATCAGCGGTATGCTCGAAGTACTCTCGATTCATGAGTGCTGCTGCAAATTTCAGAAAGGCACTTTTACCCGTGCTGGGAGGACCCGAGAGTAACAATACGCCTGATCCGCTCACCAGCTGGAGCTTAGCTTTGATAAAAAATTCCTGGAGCTTCATCTGGAAGTACGGCGTCTCATCGATGAACTCTGGAGAGACGACAGGCACCTTGCGCTCACGCGTCTTTTCAAGGTGGTCCAGGCGCCTTTTTTCCAAGGCACATCTCAGCGCTTTTCTGCCGATCGCATCCTGCGGAAGCCCACTTTCTATCGTAGATGCCTTATACTGTGGCACACTCGTCACGGTCGACTCTCCCAGATGGATGCTCCAAAGCGACTCTATAAAGTGATAGCTAAATCGCTCATCTGTGTACATCCGATACGCTGTCATGAATTCCGCAAACTCCGTATTGAGAATGTCAAAAGACTCGCCTGATTCTAAATTGTCTTTGATGCTTGGTCTGTGTACCTCTCGATCACTGGAGCGGATGTATGACACATAGTAGCCAGTCTCCACAGTGGTCCTCTGCACCAGCTCTAAGGTCCAGTGCGGATAGGTCCTGACATTAGAGTCAGTATCGATGTAGAGATCAGGATCATTCTGCACGAAGGCGTAGGTCCCCTCATAAGTCACCACCTTCTCCAGATCAGCGCGGCTGCGCTCCAGTATCCTCCTCTCTAACTGTCGCCTCAGATCAGAGGCCGTCCGTACATCTTGATAGAATTCTTCTATTCTGAAGACATCAGTCTGGATCTGCTGGTAGGCCGCATTGGACTGCAGCTCTACATCCGCGAAGCCGCCAGTATGATGGCTGATGAAGAACTCGATGCTCTCTCGGATCATATCCACGAACTGCAGCTTAGCTGCCTGGCGCTCTGCCGCTTGTCGCTGTATCTCGGCCTGTAGTAGCTTCGATCTGTCTTCGATGGCCTGGTAGAGTCTGGACTGGATGCCTGAGGGCGAGAGCTGCTGTTCCTTAGCTATGTGCTGGAGGATGAATGGCTGCTTCAGCAGTGACATCAGCTCTAACGCAGCGGGATGAACGCTGAGAAGAGACTGCAGCTGCTTAAGGTCATGGGTCGTCTGGATAGCTGCTTCTACCGAGTTTATTTCGGCGATGATGAATTCATTAAGCACAGAATTGTCCTGACTGATCTGCTCAGAAAAGCTGGCATTAAGAGAGCTCTGTATCGTCTTGAACTCGCTGATGGTCTCGGCCACTCTGGCAGATTTCATCGACATGAGTTCTTCCTGGTAGCCTCTCAGCTCATTGATGATCAGCCGGTATGCATCTGGATCACTCAGCTGATCTATGCTCTGATAGTGCTCTCGAGTCTTCGCCAATATGGACGCAGCCCTAGATTCTTCGACTAAGGCTCTGACCCGCAGCTCTGCACTTTGCACGATGGTATTGACTGTCTTCTGCAGTCGCTGACCCACCAGCTGGGTCCCAGCTTTCTCTGCCTCCAAAGATAACTCATCAATCAGGTTTTGTCTGGCGATCGCCACTTTTTGCTGCACATCCAAAAGAGCTTCATAACTGTCATCAGTACTCACGATCAGATGCTCCACATTTGTCTCAAAGTCAAACTTTGCACTTTCGATGTAGCTGGGGATAGCGGCAGCCTGAGATTTTTCTGAAGTATCGACCTCCGTAATCTGTGCAAACCGATGCTGGGTGAAGAGGCTCTCTCCTTGGAATAAATGAGCTAAGTTTTTCAAGATCAGCGTCATGCTCTGCTGTACACCAGGTATCTCTATCTCACTGATGTTGGTACTAATTTTCTTTAGTTTTTGGTCCTGCCTGTCTCTGACGATGAGCTGCCCCGACTGATCTATTTCAAACCGGTGCTCAAATACACCCATGCGTCTGATCTCTTGCGGGTGCGCGCCTGTGATATCGTAAGCTATGATCTCACCTATGGGAGTCTGGACGAATAGCACGTACATATTATCATCTGCCCTGACCCAATCAATGGTCTCATCCAGCACGATTTTTTTCGGCCACTTGCGCGGCACAATTGACCCATGGGTATTGATGATGGTGACCTCGTGATCATGACTGAGGACCACCAGGATGTCCTGGTCCGATGGTAAAAAATGAAAGCACTGATGACGCACGGGCACCTCTAATACATTTTTGGTATTGTCCAGCAGACTATCCAGCACTAGCGAATCTTGGCCAATACTCAGGTGATACCGATCAGTCTTATGATATATATCATAGCCATCAGAAGCGAAGAACTGTCTGATGTCATCAGATCGGAAGGCCAGCGCTCTCTCCAGATCATGCTCCTCTTCAGTCCTCGTGATGGTCCATTTATTAGGCGGCAGCAAGATATGATCCACTGTCTGAGTCTCGATCATGACAGCTATCCCACTGCGCTTATTGAGAGGCGTGATGATGATATTATCATCAGGCGTGATGTGTATGTATCGATTAGACTGCTGATTAATACTGGCTATCAGTGCAGCTAATAATTCATGAAAGCTCTTGAACTGAGTCATACAGGAGTCGATAAAATGCTCCCCCGTATCAATGTGATGTCGGCTGAAAAAATGGTCAGCTACTGATGCATTCAGACGTAAGCCATACTGCTGCTGGATGGAGTTAGCAAAAGCATCACCGCTGCTGCCTTGGAGATTTCGTAAGAACCTAGTAAGATGCTCAGCGGACTTAGCCTTGTGAAGATCCAGATCTCTCAAGTTATAAATGACTGACTCTATGTGATCCTTATCCTTACTGGGATATGCATCGGGTAGGTAGTGATCCACATCAATCAGTGCACCCTGCGAATCATAGAAACTGACATAAGGAATGGAGTGATAGATCACCACCACGATATCATCCTCTTGAGCGGGTCCATGCAAGATGTGGATGCGATCAATGGGACAATTCTGGATGTCAATGTGATCATCAACTTCGAAGAAATCGTCAATCAACTGCACTTTAAATTGGTCTCTAATTGAAGCTATATCTCGATTAGATTCGCTAAATTCCGACATATTAATTTTTGTAAGAGTTACTTTGCTGGCTGAAAATAAAAAGAATAAAATCAAATCTCAGAATATCTGGTCAGATCAGATGTATCGGAGCTGGCATGACCTGCAGCGCCGCTACCACATGCAAGGATATAAGCTCATAGCCTACCCCGCTGCAGAGATGCCCAATGATCAATGGTATATCACACTGGGTAAGGGGCCACTTCCATTCAGACTGACTTTTGAGGAGCAATTCAAGCTTAGTTCAGGAGATACTGGCACGTCAGAAGTCGTGCAAAATCAAAGCCTTGCAACATTTTTTCAGTCAGGCGACGATCCACCGTATATTGATTATAATGAGGAAGCGGCGAATGGCTCTCCTGTAACGGGCATCGTGATGCCTCAGTCATCACTGGTCCATCTCGAGATGAGTGATCTGAAGAAATGGTTGTCTTATATTCATCTATTCACTCAGCACTTCCCTTCCGCATATTTCTTACGACAAATCATTCAGCAGCGTCATGACGCTGATCTGTCTGACGCCGAAAGATATGATCATTACCTGTGGGAAGCCATCTTGTCTCTGCTATCTTTCATCAGAGCTGTGAAGGACCCAGATGACAGGCAGCATGTACTGCGCCAGATGTCAATGGTGTTTTCCATTCCAGACCTATCGGAGAGACTGCCATCCGAACAGCTCAGCTACAGTCTGCTACAATACATCATTCGATTATTACAATCGGGAGACCAGACACTTACCATACCCGATGACTGCCACGCGGAGGTCCGAGACTATATGACTAGCTATCAGCGCGACCTGATCGACTGCAGCCAGCACATCCAGCAAGACATACCCGCTAATCAGAGCTACAGAGATACAATCGATCTTCTAAAGGGCCCATTTCTAAGCGTTTGTAAATCTGATCTGATACTTTGTAAGATTCAGCAACTCATCAATCTACCAGAAGAGGCCGTGAATCAACTACCGATTCCAGAGGCAAGCTTGATATCCCTGCGTGAATGGCAGTCCGGCTCTCTGATCCACAGATTCCAATCGATGGTAAATAAGAAATCCATCATAGACCGCATCAAGTCGATCAGCCTCAGTCAAGATCAAATCAAACTGCCCTCCTACTATCCAAAACTGATCAGCACGAAAGAAGAGGCTGAGCATAAATGGTATAATCTACCAGAAGAACTACTCTACCAACTGACCGATGCGCTGCGCGCTGAGCAAGCCGAAGCAAACACACCAAACGATGTGTTCGGCAGTCAAATCGAAACCAGACAACAAATGCTCAATCAGCTGACAGCACCGATCCTGCGCTGGGATATGATACAGGACACAGTGGTGCCTCAATGGAACATCTCCGACCATGAGATAATAGCAAAAAGCATACAAGCCTACGAAGAAGACCGTGCCGCTGAGGCAGCTGAGGTGGACCAGCTGATGGCTGCCGTCGAGTCAATCCAAAAGCTTAAAAGCATCAATGAGCTGGACTCCATTGAAGAGCAGCTTCATGATTTTCAAGTAGCCTATTATGCCGAGCGGCTCCAGACAGAAATAGAAAACAAGAGACTGCATCTGACCAATCAACGAGAATTCAGGCTGAAAAAAATGCTGGAATATGGCATCACTGAAGAGCTGGAGCCAAGGTTCAAAAAGCAAGATCTCTATCTTACAGAAATGCTCAAAATAGAAGAAGAGGTCAGGCCCTACCTCTTATTCGTAAAGCAAGCATTTGATTCTGCCCTGCCTCAGGATAAAGACAATTTCTTTAATCCCTACAGACACAGCATCGATGGCATCGAGTTTGACCCAGAGACGATCCAGGATGTGGACAAGTGGATGAAAGGCGAAGTCATGAAGACGATCAACATCAAGCCAGTGATCCACGAAGCACCTCAGATCAATTGCTTTGCAATGGATTCCTCTGGCTCAATGAAGCACGAGCAGATGCGCAATCTATTCAAAATGATCTATCTGATTGTGATCGGTCTGCATGGTAAAGCATCGTTCGACTCCTTTCACTTTTTTGGTACAGACTTTATTTCAGCTGCAGAGTTTAATCACAGCTTCGAAAGTAAAAACCTCTTGTACCAAATCTTACGAAAAATAAGCTTTGTGGATTTTAAGTGGGACATCATGTACGCAGGAGAAGGAGGGACACACCTGAGTGCAGCTGTAGATGAGTGCCATCGACGGATCATAGACTTCGCTAAACCATATGAGGAGCAAGAGATCACGCACTTCAAATCGCTTTTCATCATTACGGACGGCAGGCCATCGATTGGCATCGTGGAGCCACGGGAGATGGCTGCCATGATCCAGCAGAAACGAGAGACACATGACGTATCCATCAAAGGGATGTACATTGGTCCAGAGGAAGATGCATCAAGCTCATTTATGGAAGCCGTATTCGGAAAGGATCAATATGTAGAAGCAACGGACTTTGAGACGGCAGTCATCGATCTAGTGCATATAATGACCAAAACATTTAAATCCCAACGGCAAAGACTCAAACAAGAAAAAGCAAAATACAAGCTATGATAAAGCGAATATGCTGCAGAACTCTGTAGGACCGTGTCAGTACTGAGCTGTATAAAGTAGATACCATAATCAAATAATGAACCATCAAATAAGCAGAAAATGAAGACGCCCCAATAGATCAGTAAACAAGCTTATCTACAGATTGGCATTTTGCCTCAAAAAATAAATGAATGAAAAAAGCGAGACCAAGCTACACCATCAGCCAAAAGGACCAAACCGCCATAAGCTGCGCTGCCTTCACGATCATCCGATCTGCAGATGGCTCGCTGCGAGCATACCAGACCGATAGTATGGCAGAGGAAACATGGATAGATTATCAAATAGGTGGTCTGCCAGTGGAGCAGGTGTATCTGCCACGAGATCTGAACATCGTCGTATTTCATACCACGGCAGGCATTAGAGTGGTGGACTATGATAACGAAGCCTTGGATGAACCCCAGTGGGACGACTATTACCTAGAACCGTATACGAGCCAATTCTATAGAAAACTTAGGCCTGATAAATGGTATGACATCCAAGGTGTGCTGCTACATCCACCCATCTTCATCAGTGGCGATGTACTAATAGCCTTGCAGCAAAAAGCATCGAAAAAATCTCTGTCCTTTGCAGATCAAGTCCTCCGGACGAACCCTGATCACAGCTTGATCCAAGTGGGTAAAATCGTCTTCACTGCGGATCTGGACATCCTGAGTTATCACGGAGAAAAGATCACTGCTATTGGCACTACTCAAATCAAATTATCTGATCGCATCCTGCAGGAGGTAGAGATCGGCAAATTTAAAAAAGGCATGATCAGCCTGCACGACTTTGAGCCTTACAGCATTCACAACCAGATGGTCAGTGGCCACCTACGGACAAAGCAGATCGGTCAGCATGCATACCATGAATTCGCAGCTGATGACCAAGCATATATCATTAATGCTCAGAATGGAAAGCTATTGGAAATCAATGGTCTGCCCGTGCAACTGCAATTCTCCGAGTACATCCTGTATGAAGATTACCAGCTGATCAATGCTCAGCTGGGCGATCAAGATATCGTCTATGACCTCAATCACCAGAACCGCTTCACGCTATCTCCAATCATAGCGGAAGAAATATCACAGCTCGATCCTGACATCATATCCATCGGAGCCGACAGACTAGTCAATGTCACAGCGGGGCACAGATCCTACGTGTACAGCTTGGTGCATCATCAGCTTTTCTCACTCCATGATGGAGCCATCAGACCCCAAAAAGTAGTGCCGCTCTCACACTACAGTGAATACTATGCATGTGCTTACATCAACGATCAGCCTCAGCTGTATTACATCCATACACTTCAGCTGATACACATAGATGACCAAGAGTACAGCATCAAATCCATAGAAGAATCAAAACCGAAAAAACTAATCAATGCCATCAACAGCTTTGATGAAGCCATCGTATTGGATGCTCGTACAGACTATCTATCGATAGATGTGGCTCAGGTAGATGGATATCAGATCGCTGAAGTGTACGGCGAGCCCGTGCAGCTGGGCACTGCCATCCTGCAAAATGCAGAAATCAATGTAACTGGAGGGCGGCAGCGTCGAGTACTCAGACTGGACACGGAAAATCTCGAATTATTCTGTCTTGACAGCGAGCTCAAAGCATTTCCAGAGGGAGATCAGGCCTCTGTCTTTTCTGGAAATCCGGTGATCGAAATTTACTTTGATCAGCCCGTCATGCTCGCTGATGAAGTGTATTTCCCTTTGTACATCATCCCCTATCATGAAGAGCCCACCAGGGCCTACATCCATCGAAAAACCAAAAAAATACTCCGCATAGAAGCCCAATCTAACCGCTACGAACTTGTCACACATATCCCCGACAATTCTAACCCACATCACATCGGAGACTATCAACTGAGTACGGTAAAAACGCTCACTGAGGATTTCCAAGAGCAAAATCTGATGATCTGTCAGCAATCTTTACGAGCTTGGCTGCCTGTCTTTGATGACTATCTTCCCCCATTAGAGAGTATCGTAGAAGCCTCTGCCGAAGGATATTGGAATTATCAACTGTTCAAGATCAGATCTAATCATCAGGATAAGCAATACATTGCGGCTGAACGGCTCAGCCCATTTCGAATCTTAGTCGAAGAAAAAAACAACAAAATAGTGCCTAAACTAATCAGCTCACACAAGCAATTAATACGAGTGCCTAAACGAAGATCTTCACTTGCTAAAATTATCATTGGTGATCCTGGCTATCTGAAGTGATCTCACTGCCTTGCTGAGACTTAATCTAATCATCTCGAAATGATCTGAACATAAAAATCGGATACGAGACTGAGGCAATTAGCTTATAGCTGATCACAGACAAGCTAAGCAAACTTGGACGATCACTCAAGAGTCTGATTCGCCTACCCTTCTTCGGCCTTATGTCTAAGTACCTTCCTTATGAACATACGTATGCATCTTCATTTAGCAAGCTGACCAGTCAGCCATCTCTGATCTGGAAGGTGAGGCGTGACCTTCATCTCTTTGAAGGAATCTATTGATACCTCTTCTGCTTCTGGGCGATTAGTGTTTCACATCTTTGCTTCGCTGGCAGAGTTTGAACGAGATCTGATCTCGGAACGGACTAAAGCTGGGCTGGCCAGTGCTAAGGCGCGTGGGCGGCAAGGTGGTAGACCGAAGGGGCTATCCGACGAGGCGAAGGAGACGGCCATGGCCGCGGAGACGCTCTATCGTGGTGGGGTTCATAGTGTGCGAAAGATCTGTGGTCAGTTGGGGATCAGAAAGCCTACGCTTTACAATTATTTGAGATGGCGGGAAGTGAAATAAAAACGTAACCTAAATGTCGATTTATTAAATCCGTGGCAAATTTCTCCCCTTTGAAGGGCTAAGACCTCTAATATATCATCTTTATACTGATAAAAGAATATGCACAAATCCTTCGATTCTTTGACTGAATTGATTATTATCAACTATTTTCATGAATTACAGATACTCCATATTGTGTGGTGTTACCTTGCTTCTTTACACACAATCGTCCCAGTTTTTTAGATGGAATTCAAATTCAGCTTGCGACACTGCATCGTTGAGAGAATTATGATATGTGTCGGTAATTTCTATTCCATTCTCATCTAAGTAAAGTAAATAAAATCCATCGTCCTCATCATATTGAGAAATGGAAACACTATAAATATTACTTATTGAGTCATCTCCTACTCGATGGGATGTTACACCCTTTGAACTCTTTACTATTGCGGTTTTAAGTATTTTAATCATTTAATTATAACTCTTGCATTATCAATAGCTTGTCCTCCTTTCTTATTATAAACTTCAAAATGAGCATGACGAGTTCCAGAAGTGACTTCATGTTTGCCATACCTAACTTGGCGAAGACCATCTTTTGATAGATATCGACAATTGGGAAGAGAAGTATATCCTTTCCCTAAAAACTTTTCAGCAGCTTTAAGAAATTGACCTTCTCCTAACACTCCTCTAACTGTTTCTAAAGCTCTTCCAGCTTTTGATCCTGCTCTAATACTTAATCCAGTACCTGTCAATCCAGGTATGAATATAGAACCGAAGTCAGCACCAAGTGCAGTCCATTTATGATTGGATACTTCTCCTCGCGTAATAAATTCGTAACCTATATCTCCAACATCGTAAAGAGTAAATAAGATATCTAAAAAGCAATCACCGCAATCCGCATAAATTTCAGTTTTGGATCATTCAGAGACTTTATATACCTTTTCATAGCTAATTGAGGGAACAATTGCTCGTCATAAACTGTAGTTGAAGCATTACCTCCCCAACTCAAACCGCTTTCTCCTAAAGAAATACCAACACCAGAACTACCAGACCCTTGCGACCCTCCTATCCCTAATGAAAATGATCCTCCACTATTTGTATTAATATTAAATCCTACATTAAGCCCTCCATGATTGATACCAAATCCAGCATATCCCCCATGAGTCCCATAGCCTGCATAAGCACCTGAAAATGTGCCTTGCGCAAACCAACTTGCACTACCATGTG
>CALFUK010000023.1 GCA_937929945.1 uncultured Saprospiraceae bacterium | reverse complement strand
AGTCAAATAATAAATCTATCTATAGAAATTGGTAAACTGTTAGGACTAGTTGATGCAGCTCATTTAAGAAAACCGACAACTAAACTGCGTAAAGCAAATCGCATAAAATCGATTCAATCTTCACTGTGGATCGAGGGTAATTCTCTAAGTGAAATGCAAGTTTCAGATATAATTGATAACAAAAGAGTACTTGGTTCTGAAAAGGATATTCTTGAAGTTAAAAATGCAATTGAAGTATATGCTAAATTGAGTAAATTCAAATTTAGTAACATAAAATCATACTTGAAAGCCCATAAACTTCTAATGAAAGGGCTAATTGATAATGCCGGAAAATTTAGAACTAAAGGTGTTGGAGTATTTAAAGGAAAACTAATTGCACATGTAGCTCCGTCGGCTTGGAACGTAGAAAACCTGATGCAAGAATTATTCAATTACTTAAAGAGTAGCCAAGATAATTTAATAATAAAAAGTTGTGTCTTCCACTATGAAATGGAATTCATTCATCCCTTCATGGATGGAAATGGAAGGATGGGACGATTATGGCAAACGGTAATTTTGATGCAAGAAAATCCAGTGTTTGAGTTCTTACCTATAGAACACGAAATCAAAATTCACCAACAAAATTACTATGACGCATTAGGTAAATCAGATAAAGAAGGTGTCTGTACAATATTTGTAGAATATATGCTTGAAAGAATAAAAACGAGTCTAAATCAATTATTAATCGGGCAAAGGAATAATCTAACAGATGAAGATCGGGTAGAATACTTTTGGTCAAATTTCGATGGTCAAGAATTCGTAAGAAAAGAGTATCTTGAAGTGTTCAAGGAGATATCAATGGCAACAGGAACAAGAGATATGAAAAAAGGCATTGAAATGAAATTGTGGGAGAAGATCGGAGACAATCGGACAACTAAATACAAAATAAATCCTGGTCATAATAAATAAGAAATCGCATAGTCGGCACGACCTAAGCTAAATCCAGAATGCAGGTTCAATTCATTTTGAGATTATCACAGTAGTGCGTGGGATACTTTGTACTGAGGGTAATTCACCGACAAATAGGGTTCATTCACCGATTAAAATGTAAAGGGTAGTCCCAATCATTCATTTTTGTATCATCAACAAAATAACTGATATGTTTAAACGCCTGTTTATTCCAGTCCTTATCGCGATATGTTTATCCTCATGCATCAGCTCTCTGCATTCTATCGTCACAGATGATGACCGCATTTTTGATGATCGTATCATTGCAGAATGGTTGTCTGAACAAGAACATCCCTTCTTTACGGATGTTGATGTTACCATAGAGACTGATGATCCACACGAGAATGTAGATTCGCTCAAAAGTGAGATGATAAGTTTCATCGATTCTTTGAACTCTGTAAAAGAAAGCGTAGAAAAATGGACATTTGACAGAGCTGCAAACATTACCTGGGAAATGAGTGTGGACCCAGTCGACTCCTCAAATGGACCATCAGAGATAGAATCAACTGTGCGTATCTCTCAATCAGGTATACCAGCTTCTCAAAAATACCCACTCAGAAAAGCTAAAGCTTCGATCGTGATTGACAGCATAGAATTATTAAACTATTATCTCCTTACGGTATCTGAATCTGATGATGTCGATAACGATAATCCTTCATTTATGCGTGTGGAATTAACTCAAATAGGGAAGGATAAATACATGGATTTCACACCTCATCAATTGGATGCCATAGGAGAGAAGTACAGTAGTTTATTTCCTGAAAATATAATCGGTGGACATAGTTATGCAAAATACACAAGAGGACCAAAAGGTCTTCAGATAAGTCCCCTCAATGGGAATCATATCGAAACGCTACTAAGGGAAAGAAGAATCAGACTTAAGCATGAAATCGTGGAATACAGGACTGCAGAAGATATGGAAGAAAGAATCGTCATAACAGCTTCTACTCAAGAACTAAGAGCCTTTCTCCTGAAGTATGGCGATGATCCAGCGCTATTCGATGAGCCAATAGTGTTACAAACTTTCTAAATTTGATGAGATGAGGTACAGGAGGCTTTTAGTAGGAGTAGCGCATATATGTTTTTGGTGCTTATCACTTTTTATTTTTTTCAGACTTTTCACCAGTGACTATGAAAATGGATTGATTGACTACCTCCATACCTTCATTTTTCATCTCCCACTGCTATTTTCTTTCTATGCTTCCTATTATGCCGCTCAGCTTTACATCAAGGGTTCTGGATTGGCAAGATTATTACTGATGATCTTCGTCGTCAATGGCTGTGGCTATTTGATCCATCATCTTTCTTTTGGCTATGTAGCGGATATTTTGTTTTCCGAATTTTATCTGGCTAGTACTTACAGCAGTATAGAAGTGTTACAGTTCAATGCGCTTTATACCTTATTTGGAATTCTGATCTTCTTCACCTTCAGCTGGTTCAGTCTGAAGGAGAGACAATTAAGTTTATTGGAAGAAAACAATCAAATTAAAATCAGAGAGCTCAAGAATCAAATGAATCCTCACTTCCTCATGAATAGTCTGAATAATATTTATTCTTTCATCGAGCCAAAGAATAAACCTGCTCAAGATTATTTAATGAGCTTATCTGATTCTCTGAGGTATATGCTATATGATACGGAAGAAGATAAAGTCCTATTGCAAAAAGAGATCGACTACATCGAAAACTACATTACCTTAGAGTCTCTACGCTTTGAGAATCGATCAGATATCCAAGTCGACAAAGAGGGTCTTATGGAAGGTTATGTGATTTCTCCCTTATTACTGATCGTACTGGTGGAAAATTGTTTTAAGCACTGTAACAAGGAGAGTCCGAAGATCACCATTAGCTTAGCATTAGAAGAAAATAAGCTGACTATGGCGACTGAAAATAAAGTATCAGAAGTAAATCAAAGTGATACAGAGCATGGTATAGGTCTCCAAAATCTAAGGAATAGACTGCAGTTAATCTACCCAGGCAAACATATATTAGTGACTCATTCAAAGTCTGCGATGTACTACACCACATTAACCATTGACTTAAGTTAATCACGATCATGAAGAAATACACTTGCATCATTTCTGATGACGAGCCTTTAGCAAGAAAAGTCATCCAAAATTACATCGAGGAGCTTCAGGACTTTGAGGTCATAGGCCAGTGCAAGAATGGAGTAGAAACGGAAGCGCTCCTATCAAAATCAAATGTAGATGTCTTATTCCTTGATATCCAAATGCCGAAACTATCTGGTATAGACCTGCTAAAAATACTACAGCCGAAGCCCTTGGTCATATTTACCACGGCTCATCCTGACCACGCTGTAGACGCATTCGAGCTGGATGCTTTCGACTATTTAGTCAAACCCATCTCGCTGCCACGATTTATAAAGTCTATCAATAAGGCGAAGCTTAGGTTAGAAGAAACATCGAGCGACGAGGTCAATCAAGCATTCATCAATGTCAAAGAAGGTAAGCGAATCTATAAAGTCAAAATAGATGACATCTATATTCTACAAGCCTTTGGCGATTACGTCAGAATTCATACGGACGAGAAAGTCTACATCACTAAGGTGACACTGCAAGAGCTCTTGCTGAGTATGCCTGACCCAATGCTACAAGTACACAGATCCTATGCCATCAACTTAGATAAAATCGAATTTATAGAAGGGAATCAAGTCAGTATTAAAGCTCAAAAAATACCAGTTTCTAAAGCTTATCGAGAAATCCTGCTGCAACAGTTGTAGTTAACCATTAAGATAGCTTAGGCAAAAAGTAAATGATGCAGATTGAATTGACTTCATCATAAAATTCAAGTATGAATCTCGTTATCTTAGAATGTCTATGGCTAAGGCAGGTATAACAGACTCACCTCACAAATAGAGCCTACTTCATACTCTCTGGAAATACCGTCGGATCAAAGCCCCACAGCACACCTAATAAAAAGAAGACGATCAATGTCAATAGAATGATCGATATAAGATTCATCCAGATGCCAGCTCGAATCATATCAGGGATTTTCAGGTAGCCAGAGCCAAAGACGATTGCATTCGGCGGAGTCGCTACCGGTAGCATAAACGCACAGGATGCAGCTACTGTAGCAGAGACCAGCAGCAGATAGGGATGTACATCAATTGATAATGCGAGCGGTGCGAGTATGGGTAGCAGCATCGCAGTGGTCGCTAGATTAGAGGTGATCTCCGTCAGAAAATTGACTGATGCGATCAGTACCAAGACCAATAACAATATGGGAATACCTTTCAATAGAGAAAATTGGCTACCGATCCAAAGGGCTAGTCCTGACTGAGAAAATCCACTGGCTAAGGCCATGCCGCCACCGAAAAGGATGAGGACACCCCAAGGCATTTTCACGGCTTCCTTCCAAGATAAGATGGACTCACCTGCCTTCGTACTGGGACATAGAAACAGGATAAAGGCAGCTGTCATCGCAATCATGGTATCGTCCAGCGTAGGAATAAAATGCTGCAGCCACTGCCGTAAAATCAAACAAAGGGCGGTGACTGCGAAGACCAGACAGACGCGTTTTTCTTCTTTGCCCCAGTCACCCAGCTCAGTCAGCAGGCGCTGGATCTCGGCATTTCCTCCAGGAAATTCATCCATGCGAAAGCGGAAGGCGAAGCGGGTCAGATAGACCCAGCAGATCCCTAAGAGTAAGATGGAAATCGGCAGACCAAACATCAGCCACTGAGCGAAACCAATTTCGATACCATAGATTTCTTTTACGATCCCGGCCAGAACCAGATTAGGTGGTGTGCCGAAGAGGGTCGCCATACCGCCGATGGAAGCACTGTAGGCTATGGCCAGCATGAGCGCCTTACCAAAGAGCGCATTCTCGTCTTCAGCTGTATCAGGGTGGTCTTTGAGCTGGACGATGATGGCTAGGCCAATGGGGAGCATCATCACCGCCGTAGCCGTGTTAGAGATCCACATGGACATGAATGCTGTAGCGATCATAAAGCCAAGGATGATTCTGGAGATCCCAGCACCGAGGATATGGATGATGTTCAGCGAGATACGTCGATGCAGATTCCACTTTTCGATGGACATGGCCAAGATGAAGCCTCCCATGTAGAGGAAGACATATTTATGACCATAGGCTGCGGTCGTGCTGCCGATGTCCAAGGCGCCAGTGAGTGGAAAGAGGATGATCGGAAGCAGAGCAGTGATGGCAATATCCGTGACCTCAAAGATCCACCAGATAGCGATCCAGGCGGTGGACGCCAGAACAGCATTGGCCTGTGTGGACAATCCTGCTGGATGAAAATACTGCAGAATAAGGAAAAAGAGGAGTGGTCCAGCTAAGCCAGGAATTATTTTTTTACTCATGTTATCAAATAGCGAATGACAGGGGCTGCCTAAAAGTTGAATCTATGAAGATCCACGACAGCAAAGGATTGAAGATAAACACATTTTATCAAAGCCACGGCTTAGCTTTTTTGATCCTGTGTTTTAACAAAACGCACTGATACGGGTACCAGCGGCACCAATCCATCACTCGGCTATCATAGCGACCTATGCCATAGTCCTTTCATACGGCCGAATAGAATTCACGCCAGCGATGCAGAGACTCAGAACCAAGCAGATCAGCCCCCATTGTCCCATGGTAGGAATGGAAGTCGTGCCAGCTCCACCACCTGTTATAGTGCCAGGGCCAGCCGGCGTACAGAATTCGGCATCGGTCATAGTTGTAGTGTATAACGTAACGCAGTCCTGCAGCAGCGCAGCCTCTTGATCACCTGGACAGCCAGGAGGTGGGCAGAAGCCACCATAGCTAAAGATGAAGTTACCCTCACAATCCACGACTCTGGTTGGAAGATCACAGATATAGATCGATTGGAGATAGGTGTAGACTGGTGCATTCTGGTAGAAGCACATCCTGATGGTACCACTGTTGCAGATACCAATGCCCAGTGCAGGGGCCTGGGCTATTTCATCATTGATGCTTTCTATCTGATTCTCCAGCCAAGTATGGTCATCGCAGTATAATGAGATACAGTCATCCTGACCGAAGCCAGTCAGAGCCAGTAAGAATAATAAGTTAGTTAGTGCAGCTTTTATCATGGTTGGTCTTTTTATTTTAAAAATACGTTGTTTTAAATTTTTACTTTGGTTCAGCTAAGATAATAATTTCTCATTCCATCAACTAAATATTATTTTCATAGCTAAATCAGAAATTATGTCAAGAAAAATCAGAATGGGAATGGTCGGTGGAGGCCGAGGCGCTTTTATCGGTGGAGTCCACAGGATGGCTGCCGCTATAGATGGCGAGATAGAGCTGGTGTGTGGTGCATT